>DAHVRS010000386.1 GCA_027322375.1 Brachybacterium sp.
CACCACCGACCGCGCCCGCGCGGACGCCCACCGCTTCTACGAGCGGCTCGGCTTCACCCCCAGCCATGTGGGGTTCAAGCTCGGCCTGTGAGCGCGGGCGGAAGCCCGCCGTCGGCCGATGAGATCCCCGGATCGCGCCCCAAAACCGCAGGACCTGCCTACAGTGACGGTGAGCACACGCGGCGTGGCGACGAGGACGTTGCCACCGGGGCGTTGCGGGCAGCACGAGGCGGTGAGGCCGATGCGGTCAGGAGGAGCGACGATGCCGATCTACGAGTTCCGCTGCGAGAGCGCGCACGAGTACGAGCGCTCCGTGCCGATCAGCGCCCGCGACGAGGCCCAGGACTGCCCCGACTGCGGCGCCCCCTCGCGCCGCCGTATCAGCACCCCGCGCCTCAGCCGGCTCGGCTCGGGCGCCGGGAAGCTGCTGGATGCGACCGCGCGGAGCGCCCACGAACCTGCCGTCGTCGACCGCGTCCCCGGGGCCCGCCCCGCCGCGACCCGCACCACGACGGACCCGCGCCACGCGCGGCTGCCGCGTCCCTGAGACCGGCGCAGGACCAGGCGGGACCGACGGCCGGCCCCGTCGCTGTGGAAGGAGAAGCATGCCCAAGAACGTGTTCCCCCTCGACTCCGCGAAACCCTTCACCGAGCAGCAGATCCTCGGTCACAACCGCTGGCACCCGGACATCCCTCCGGCCGTCAGCGTCAAGCCCGGCGACTCCTTCCGCGTGGACTGCCGCGAATGGTTCGACGGGTACATCAAGAACGATGACTCCGCCGAGGACATCGCCACCGCGCCCCTGCACACCGTCCACACCCTCTCCGGCCCCTTCCGCATCGAAGGCGCGAAGCCCGGCGACCTGCTGGTCGTGGACATTCTCAACGTGGGCCCGATCCCCCAGGAGGACGACGGTCCGCTCTCCGGCCAGCTATCTCGACTCGCACCTCGCCTACCAGCGGGCGTGCCTGCACGCGATCGAGTACCTGACCACCTTCGGCTGGTCGGCGGAGCAGGCGTACCTGCTGCTGGGCGCCGCACCGATCGAGGGACGGTTCTCGGGGGTCGTCGATATCCCGAATGCCTGCGCGACCGTGTACCTGCCGCTGGACATCTTCGAGATCGACATCCGCCCCGGGGCGGGGGAGATCCCGAGGATCGACCCAGGCATCGGCGCACCGCGCGCGAGCGTCGACTGAGCCCCCTGTCAGGGCCAGCGATCCGGCGGGAGGAGGGAGCGGGCATGCCCCGTTCCCTCCACCCGCCGCTGCGCGGACAGCTGCTGTGCGGAAGACTGCCGGGATGCGCGTCCCCGTCCTCCTGCTGCTGAACGGAGCGCCCGGCGCCGGGAAGTCCACCCTCGCCGCCCGCCTCGCTGCCCGCCGCCCCCTCGCGCTCGCCCTGGACATCGACCAGCTGAAGCACTCCCTCGGCGGCTGGGAGGCGGACCTGCAGTCCTCCGGGCTCCAGGCCCGACGCCTCGCTCTCGCGCTCGCCGGGCGTCACCTCGAGGGCGGGCACGACGTGCTGATCGGCCAGTACCTCGCCCGCCCGTCCTTCCTCACGCAGCTGCAGGACCTCGCCCGCGAGTGCGGGGCGCGGTTCGTCGAGGCCGCGCTCGTGGCCGACGTGCCGACGCTCTCCGCGCGACTCGCCGCCCGCCGCACCGCGCCCGACAGGCCCGAGCAGGCAGCGAACGACCGCCACGTCGGCCCCGCCGACGCCGCAGGCCATGCTGCCGCGCTCGAGGCGCTCCTCGCGGAGCGGCCGCAGGTGCACCGGCTCGATGCGGCCCTGCCGCTCGAGGAGCTGGTGGGGCTGCTCGGCCGTATCCTGGATGCCCCCATCAGCCAGGAGGATGCCTCATGACTGCCACCGCCCCTCAGCGCACCGAGGCCGAGTTCGCCACCGAGGTCGCAGCCCTCCACGAGGAGATCGCCGCGCTCGCCGATGACCGCATGCGCGCCGTCAACGCGAAGCACGGCGATGACCACGCGGTGAACCTCACGAAGCTCCGCTCGATCGCGAAACGGCTGAAGACCCAGCCGGACCTCGCCCGCGCCCTGTGGACGACGCCGGCGGAGGACTCCACCCCGAAGCTGCTCGCGCTGCTGATCTCCCGCCCCAGGCAGTACAGCGAGGCGGAGCTCGATGCGATGCTGCGCGAGGCGCCCACCCCGAAGGTCCATGAGTGGCTGGTCAGCTACATGGTGAGGAAGAGCCCGCACCGCGAGGCGCTGCGCGAGGCCTGGTTCGCCGACGCCGATCCCGTCGTCGCGAGCGCCGGCTGGGCACTGACCGCCGACCGGATCGCGAAAGCGCCCGCGGGGGAGACTCCCGAGGGGATCGACCTCGACGCGCTCCTCGACCAGATCGAGGCGGAGATGAAGGACGCCCCCGCGCGTCTGCAGTGGGCGATGAACCAGTGCCTGGCCGAGATCGGCATCCACGACGCCACCCGGCGCGAGCGCGCCATCGCGATCGGCGAGGAGCTCGAGGTCCTCAAGGACTACCCGACCCCGCCGAACTGCACCTCGCCCTTCGCACCGCTCTGGATCGAGGAGATGGTGCGCCGCGCCGAGCAGAGCTGAGCACCGCCATTGTGAGGACCGCGCCACGGTGGCTCGGCGGGACGCTCAGGCGCCGTCAGAGGTAGCGGGAGAGACCTGCACCTGCAGCGCCTTGTGATCGGTGCCGGGAATCGTCAGGTACATCGGCATCGGCCCCTGAACGTCGGAGCCGACGAGTGCATGGTCGATCCGCGCGAAGGGCGGAATAGTGCTGCCGACGGGCCACGTCGGCTCCCACAGCCCCTCCCCGCGGCCCCGCCCAGCGGCGGCGAGGGAGAGCAGCGACCCGTCGGCCGTGAGCTGCCGCATCGTGCGGTGCTGCTCGATCGCGTTGAAATCGCCGACCAGCAGCAGGTTCTCCTGCGTGTAGGGGGCGACCATCGCGCCGACGGCGGCGGCATCGGCCGTCCACGCCTCGGCGCCCATCTGCGGCGGCGCCGAGTGGATGGCGGCGAGGTGCCAGGGCGTGCCGTCGATCTCGGTGGTGGCGAGGACATTGTCGAAGACGGTGCCCTCGGTCTGGCCCACGAGCTCGAGCGGGGTGCGGGAGAGCAGCAGCGTCCCGCCCGCGTCTTCGCGCACGGTCCCGACGCGATGCGGGAACTGCTCGAACAGGCCCGCCTCCTCGAGCGCGGTCTCGAAGGCGGGAGTGACTTCCTGCAGAGCGATCGCATCCACCCCCGGCTCCGCGAGGCGCGCCATCTCCGCGACGTCTGCCCCGCCGTACTCGACGTTCGAGGAGAGCACGGTCAGCGAGCCCACGGGGATCACCTCGGGGCCGACGTCCCGCGGTGGGGCAGGGAGCATCGGCCAGGCCAGCACGAGCGCGAGGGCGAGCACGGCCGCCGCGCCCAGCAGCCGCCACCACGAGCGCAGCACGGTGACCTGCCGCAGCACCAGCAGTGTGGCGGTGCCGAGGAGTCCGAGAATGAGGAGCACCCAGCCCATCGATCGCAGCATCTTCCCGCTCATGCGCCCGACTCCGTGGAGTGGTCCGTGGAAAGGAATGTCTGCGGATCCACCGGTCGCTGCGAGCGCGGCAGTGTCTCCACGACCAGCAGGTAGGAGCCGGTGACGAGCTCGCGCACGAAGTCCTCCTCGAGGGCGCCGCCGGGGTTCAGCGTGATCCAGTGGCGCTTGTTCATGTGATAGCCGGGGGTGATCTCCGGATGTGCCGACCGCAGCGCCTCGGCGTCACGCGGCTCCGCTTTCAGCACCACGACGGGCACGCCCTTCACCTCGGTGAGCAGAAGGAACATCTTCCCCAGAACCTTCGCGACCTCGGCCCCCGGGCCGAAGGGCATCTCCATGCGACTCGCGGGAAGCTCGAGTGCCCGCCCCATCGCGATCTCCTGCAGTGCAGGTCCGTCCATGATGATTCCCCTCAGCCCTGCTGGATGATCCCGATCTTCTGCCACACCTTGCGGGCCATATCCGAGGTGAGCGCCTCGATCCCCTCGACCGCGTCCAGCACGTCGCCGTCGGTGGTGTGCTCGGCGAACAGGGCCGCGCTCTTGCCCACGAGCGACAGCATCTCGGTGCAGAAGTCGAGATAGCGGGTCAGCTCCGTGCGGTCCAGGTCCAGTCCGCCGTCCTCGCGCGCATCGCGCTCGAGCCGCTCGGGCACCTTGGTCAGCTGATGCATGTCGATCACGTGGGCGAGCGACCGCAGGCGGTGCAGGATCCGCAGCACGCGCGCCCGCTCCATCCGCTCCGGGATCCGCAGCAGGAAGAACACCGCGATCCCGCCGAAGACGAGGTCGTTGATGATCGTCTCGAGCAGCGGGAGCATGTCCAGCGGCCCCAGCAGGTCGCGCTCGTCGGCCAGGTCCCGGGCGGCAAGCACGATCGCCGCGCCCAGGAACAGCAGGATCACCACGACGCCGAGACGGGAGAGCAACCGTGCGAGCCGCACCCGGCGGCGACTGATGCCGGTGCCTGCATTGATCTCGTCCACGATCCCCACGACTTCCCGGCACACCTCCCACAGGGTGCGGTCCGGGAAACGGGACGCGATCCGATGCTCGAGCGTCGCGGCGGAGAGCCGAACCGCCTGCCCGTCCAGGCGCTGGAAGCTGCTCGAGGAGGGCGGCGCGTCGGAGTGGTCCTCCGGCCGGGGCGCGGGGGAGGACGGGGAAGCGGCGGACATGGCCTGAGCGTAGGCGATGGCCCGCAGTGCCGAGACGACCTTCACGAGCGCTCCCCAGGACCTCTGAATATGCCGTGCATCACGTCGCGCAGCGACGGGAATATCTGCCCCACCCTCAGGGTTGAGTCGGGTGTACTCAAGTCTGAGGGTTCTCAGATTGACAACCTCGATCCTCGAGTTCTCTACTTGAGTCTGCACTGCTCAAGTCTTGCCGCCGGTCTCGGCGGCCGGCGGAGCCGCAGGACCGGACCGGGAACATCCGGCCAGGTCACGCGGCATCGCACGAACCACCTAGCGGCCCCGTGCCGCAGAAAGTCAGGCACCCATGTCCCGTGTCGTCGGAATCGACCTCGGCACCACCAACTCCGCCGTCGCCGTCCTCGAGGGTGGCCAGCCCACCGTCATCGCGAACGCTGAGGGCTCCCGCACCACCCCGTCGGTCGTCGCCTTCTCCAAGCAGGGCGAGGTCCTCGTCGGCGAGGTCGCCAAGCGCCAGGCCGTCACCAACGTCGACCGCACCATCTCCTCCGTCAAGCGCCACATGGGCACCGACTGGACGCAGCAGATCGACGACAAGAAGTACACCCCGCAGGAGATCTCCGCGCGCACCCTCGGCAAGCTCAAGAAGGACGCTGAGTCCTACCTGGGCGAGACCGTGACCGACGCGGTCATCACCGTCCCCGCCTACTTC
>DAHVRS010000477.1 GCA_027322375.1 Brachybacterium sp.
CCGAGGCCGAGGCCGGCGGCCATGACGATGAAGTCGATCGTGCCCAGCGGCATGAGCGCCGGCTGGAAGGCGAGCATGAGTGCGGCGAGGGACACGGCGGCATAGGAGACGAGCAGGGTGCGCGCGGCGCCGAAGCGGTCCGAGAGGGTGCCGCCGAGGGGACGCATGATCACCGCGACGATGACGAAGCCGGCCATGCGGAAGGAGGCGTCGGTCGCCTCGAGCCCGTACCAGGTCTGCAGCATCGTGGGCAGGAAGACGGAGAAGGCGACGTAGCCGCCGAAGGACAGGGCGTAGAGATAGCAGGCCTGCCAGGTGACCTTGAGCTTCATCACCGCGAGGGACTGGGTGACGATGCTGCGGCGCGAGGGGCTCCAGGTTGGGGCGTCACGCATGAGCAGCCAGGCGATCACGGCGTAGGCGACGAGCGCGATCGCGGTGAGCACGAAGGGGGCGGCGTTCCCCACGCCGTTGACGAGCGGGACGGTGGTGAAGGCGCTGACGGCGGTGCCGCCCATGCCCACGCCGTACAGGCCCGTGGCCATGCCGCGCTTCGCGGGCGGGAACCACGAGTTCACGAAGGGCACGCCGATCGCGAAGGTGGTGCCGGCGATGCCGAGGAAGAAGCCGCCCAGCAGCAGCGTGGAGTAGGTGTA
Organism: Brachybacterium sp.; assembly: GCA_027322375.1. GTDB lineage: Bacteria > Actinomycetota > Actinomycetes > Actinomycetales > Dermabacteraceae > Brachybacterium. The sequence goes on from DAHVRS010000477.1 coordinate 657, forward strand.
CTGCCCGACCAGGCCCAGGAAGAGCACGGGCACCACGGTGACGAGCGAGGCGAGCGGGAACATGATCCGTCCGCCGAAGCGGTCCGAGAGCGCACCCATGGGGATGCGGCCCAGCGAGCCGACGAGCACGGGGATCGCGACGATCAGGGACGCATCCGCGGCGAGACCGCGGGACACGTAGACGGGGCCGAGCGGGCTCAGCAGGGCCCAGGCCCAGAAGTTCACGCCGAATCCGAGCGTGGCGAGGATCAGGGCCATCCACGCGCCGCGGGGGACGGTCGTTGTGGTCGGGGTGGCGGGCGATGCAGCAACGGTCATCGGGGGCACTCCACACAGAGGGCGAAACGCGGACCGGGGATCCGGTCGGACGGTGCTGAGGGTTCTCAGCTCGTCCCAAGGATCCTGGACCGGTAAGGCCACACTAGAGGACTTCGGTCCCGTAGTGTCCGGTTTCCCGAGCCCCTTCTGCATTTGTGCAGGAAAAAGTCTCCGTGCAGGTCAGAAAGGGTATTTAAGTGCCGTCGGGGGTGCGTAATCCACCGCTGCGAGGGGTGCTTTTCACCGCTCCGCACCTTTCGACCGCTCGCGTCATTCCGCGGCGTCGAGCTCGAGGTCCACCATGAGCTCGGCCGCGATCGTCTCCAGCGCCTCGCGCACAGCCTCCTCCTCCGCGTCGGCCGGCAGGCGCAGCTCGGCCTCCGCCTCGAACAGCATGCCGCCGCCCTCCGGGGCCTCCCGGGTCCAGGAGCGCAGGCCGTCGATCGTCGCGCCCTGAGAGCGCAGCGCCGTGGTGACCTCGCGGACCATGCCGGTGCGGTCCTGCCCCAGCAGATGCATGCGCAGAGCACGCTGCGGTCCGGGAGAGGCCTCGCTCCCCCGGCCCTCGGTCGCGGAGACCGTCAGTCCCGCCTCCTCGTCGAGGGCGGGCAGAGCGGCGAGGAAGTCCTCCGCGCGTTCGAGCGGCAGTTCGACCTGGACGATGCCCGCGAAGGAGCCGGCGAGCAGGGCGAGCTGGCTGTCCACCCAGTTGCCGCCGTGCTCGTCGACGACGGAGGCGAGGGCGGCGACGAGGCCGGGACGGTCCTCGCCGATGGCGGTCAGCACGTAGGTGGCGGTCGTCACAGAGGTCGTCATGGCCTCAGGGTAGCGCCCCTGCGCTTCAGGCGCTCACGCCTCCCGCACCGCCGTCGCCGCCGAGGGCGAGCGGCGGGACCCCGGACTTGAACAGCCCGTAGGTGTAGGCGTCGTAGATCGCCTCCCACGAGGCCTCGATGACGTTCGGGCCGACGCCGACGGTCTGGAACTCGAGGCCCCTCCCGGAGGTGCGCACGAGCACTCGGGTGGTCGCGTCGGTGCCGTGCTGGGCGTCGAGGATGCGGACCTTGAAGTCGCGCAGCTCGAACTCGTCGATCTCGGGGTGCCGCTCGCGCAGGGCGGAGCGCAGGGCGAGGTCGAGCGCATTGACGGGGCCGTTGCCCTCCGCGATCGCGACCTTCCGCTCGTGCTCGCCGGCGCTGTCCGCGCGCAGCTTGACGGTCGCCTCGGTCTCGAGGGTGCCGTCGCGGCCCAGCTGCGAGGTGGTGCGCCAGGACTCGACGCTCGAGTAGCTCGGGACCCGCCCGAGCTCGTCCAGCAGCAGCAGCTCGAAGGAGGCGTCGGCCGCCTCGTAGGAGTAGCCCTTCGCCTCGCGCAGCTTCACCGTGGTGGCGAGCCGCGAGAGCAGAGCCGGGTCGCCGCCGAGGTCGAAGCCCAGCTCGCGACCCTTCAGCTCGATCGAGGCGCGGCCGGCCATGTCGGAGATGATCATGCGCATGTCGTTGCCGACCAGGCGCGGATCGATGTGCTGGTACAGGTCGGGGTCGACCCGGATCGCACTCGCATGCAGGCCCGCCTTGTGGGCGAAGGCGCTCGCGCCCACATAGGGGGCTCGGGCGTTCACAGGCATGTTGACGATCTCGCCGATCGCGTGGGCGATGCGGGTGGTCTCGGCGAGGGTCTCCTCGGGCACGAGCTCCATGCCCATGCGCAGCTGGAGGTTGCCCAGCAGCGTGAGGAGGTCCGCGTTGCCGGTCCGCTCGCCGTAGCCGTTGATGCAGCCCTGGACGTGGGTGATCCCGGCACGGACCGCCGCGATCGCGTTCGCGACCGCGCAGCCGGTGTCGTTGTGGGTGTGGGCGCCGAGCCGGGCATCGCCGGCGCCGGCGGCCTCGAGCCGGGCGCGGAGGTCCTCGATGATCTCGGTGACCTGGTGCGGGAGCATCCCGCCGTTGGTGTCACAGAGGACCAGCACGGCCGCGCCCGCCTCGTGGGCGGCGACCAGCACGGAGGTCGTGTAGTCGGGGTCGTGGAGGAAGCCGTCGAAGAAGTGCTCGGCGTCGAGGAACACCTCGCGACCCTGGGCGACCAGGTGCGAGACGGTGTCGCGGACCATCGCGAGGTTCTCTGCGGCGGTGGTGCGCAGCGCTCCGGTGACGTGACGGAGGTCGGACTTCGCGACCAGGGTGATCGTCGGTGCCTGCGAGTCGAGCAGCGCCGCGACCTGGGGGTCGTCCTCGACGGCGGTGCCGGCGCGGCGGGTCGCCCCGAAGGCGGCCAGGCGCGCGCGAGCCAGGGTGAGCTCCCCCGCCGCGGCGCGGGCGAAGAACTCGGTGTCGCGCGGCACGGCGCCGGGCCAGCCGCCCTCGATGTAGGTCACGCCGAGCTCGTCGAGCAGGCGCGCGACGGCGAGCTTGTCCGCGACGGAGAGGGTGAGCCCCTCCTGCTGGGAGCCGTCGCGCAGTGTGGTGTCGTAGAGGTGGAAGCCCTCGAGCGCAGTCGTCGTCATCCTTCGTGCCTCACACCAGCCGGGTGAGCCAGCCGTGACGGTCCG
>DAHVRS010000479.1 GCA_027322375.1 Brachybacterium sp.
AGGTGCTGGTGCTCGACGAGCCTGTCTCCGCGCTGGACGTCTCCGTCCAGGCGCAGGTCCTCGATCTGCTCGCTGACCTGCAGGAAGCGCTCGGCACTGCCTACCTGTTCATCTCGCACGACCTCGGCGTGATCCACCACATCAGCGACCGGGTGCTCGTGATGCAGCAGGGGCGGATCGTCGAGACCGGCACCGCCGACGAGGTGCTGCGCACGCCCCGCCACCCCTACACCCGGCAGCTCATCGCCGCCCTGCCCCATCCCGTCCTCGAGGAGACCGCATGACCTCCACCATCGACCGCACCCCGGCGGCGTCGAACCCCGCAACATCGACCCCCGCAGCATCGACACAGACGCCCGCAGCGCACTACGCCGCGTTGCGTGCGCGCTTCGCCCCGCTCCTCGGTGAGATCGCGGAGGGCGCCGCCGCGCGCGACCGCGAACGCCGCCTGCCCCACGCGGAAGTGCGGGCGCTCGCCGACGCCGGCTTCACCGCTCTCACCGTCCCCGTCGCGCAGGGCGGCCATGGCGCGGGGATCGAGACCTTCTTCCGCCTGCTCATCGACCTCGGCGAGGCGGACTCGAACCTGCCCCAGCTTCTGCGCGCCCACTTCTCCCACGTCGAGGAGCTGCTGCGCGGCGAGCTCGACGAGGACGCGGTGGCGCGCCTCGAAGCGATCGCGGGCGGCATCGTCATCGGCAATGCGAGCCACGAGCGCAGCACCGCGACGGTCGGCGACCTCGTCACCACCGTGGTCCCCGACGGGGACGGCTACCGGCTCAGCGGCGAGAAGCACTACTCCACCGGCTCCCTGTTCGCGGACTGGATCGACGTCTCCGCCCGCACCGAGGAGGGCGGCCGCGCCCGCGTCACCATCGCGGCCGACGCCCCCGGCGTGACCCTGCGCGATGACTGGGACGGCTTCGGCCAGATCCTCACCGGCAGCGGCTCCACCCTCCTTGAGGACGTGCACGTCACCGCGGACCAGGTGCGGGTGCGGGACCAGGGCGGCGACGGCCAGCCCACCACCCAGACCGCCTTCCTGCAGCTCGTGCTGCTGTCCTCGCTGGTCGGGGTGGGTCGTGCCGCGCTGCGGGATGCGGTGGGCTTCGTCCGCTCCCGCACCCGCGTCTACTCGCAGGGCTCCGGTGCGACCGCGGCCCAGGACCCGCTGGTCCAGCAGGTGATCGGCCGGATCTCCGCCCGGGTCGCCGCAGCGGAGGACGCGGTGCTCGCCGCCGCCCGTGCGCTGGAGACCGCGCGCTCCGCTGCGGACGGCGGGGTCCTGGACGCCGAGCGCGAGGCGCTGATCGACGCCGCCGAGCAGCGCACCATCCAGGCGCAGCTCACTGCCGTCCCGGATGTGCTCTCGGTGACCACTGAGCTGTTCGAGGTGGGCGGCGCCTCCGCGACCTCGACCTCCCGGGCGCTGGATCGTCACTGGCGCAACGCCCGCACCCTCTCCTCCCACAATCCCGTCATCTACCAGGAGCGGGCCCTCGGTGACCGGCTCCTGAACGGCACCGGGCTGCTCTACTTCTGGTCCACCGGGGAGACCCCGAAGAGCGCCGCGGCGACCTCCTGACTGCGCCCCCGCCCGTCGTCTCGCGGTCGCCCGCAGTTTTGTCGCCCGAGGACCGATGCCGCACCCCTGCATCGGTCCTCAGGCGACATTTCTGGCGAGGGCAGGGGCGGCGGGCTCGCGGCTCAGGGCGTG
>DAHVRS010000488.1 GCA_027322375.1 Brachybacterium sp.
CGGGGCGGGCGTCGAGCTCCTCGACGTCCTCGCGGCGACGCAGCACATCGGTGACGATGAGCTTCGTCTCGGCCAGGTGCGGGGAGCAGGTGACGTAGGCGACGACACCGCCGGGCGCGGCGGCGTCCAGGGCGGAGCCGAGCAGACGGCGCTGGAGGTCGGCGAGCTGGGCGATGTCGGAGGGGGTGCGGCGCCAGCGGGCCTCGGGACGGCGGCGCAGCGCACCGAGCCCGGAGCAGGGGACGTCCGCGAGGATGCGGGAGAAGCGGCCGGGCATCTCCTCGCCGATGGTGGTGCCGTCCGCGGTGCGGGTGGTGATCTCGCAGCCGGCCTCGCGCAGGGTGTCCACGGCGCTGTCCACGAGCGCGGTGCGGTGCTCCTGCAGCTCGATGGCCAGGAGGTCCGCGTCGTGATCGACCGTGAGGCCGCCGAGCAGGGCGGTCTTCCCGCCGGGGCCTGCGCACAGGTCGAGCCAGTGCGCGTCGTCGGCGAGGACGAGGTCATCAGCGCCGAGCGCGAGCGCGAGGGCGGCGAGCTGGGAGCCCTCGTCCTGCACGGCGACGCGGCCCTGCTGGACGAGCTCCATGCCGCCGGGGTCGCCGGAAGGCCAGGCGGCGCCGAAGACGGAGAGCCGTCCCTGGCTCGCGCCGTGGTCGATGAGCTCGTCGAGGTCGGTGAGCCCGGGACGCATCACGAGGGAGACGGCGGGGGCGGTGTTCTGGGCGGCGAGCAGGTCCGGGAGCTCCTCGCGGGAGCGGCCGTGCCCGGCGAGGGCGTCGCCCAGGGCGCGCACTACCCAGCGGGGATGGGAGTGGGCCACGGCGAGGTGCCCGGTGGGGTCCTTCTCGGGATCGGGGGCGACCTCGTCGATCCAGGTGGCGAGGTCCTTCTCCCCCACGCGGCGGAGCACGGCGTTGACGAAGCTCGCAGCGCCGGCGCCCACCTCCGCGCGAGCCAGTGCGACGGTCTCGGAGGTCGCGGCGTGCGGGGCGACGGTCATGTCAAGCAGCTGGTAGGCGCCCAGGCGCAGCACGTCCAGCAGCGGCGGCTCGACCTTCTCGAGCGGCCGGTCGATGCAGGCGGCGAGGGTCGCGTCGAGGCGGCCCTGGGCGCGCAGCGAGCCGTAGAACAGCTCGGTCGTGAACGCGGCGTCGCGACCGGAGACGCGGTGGTTGCGCAGCAGGCGGGGCAGGACGAGGTTCGCGTAGGAGTCCTCCTCGTGCACCAGCCGCAGGCCCTCGAAGGCGACCTCGCGGGACGGGGTCGTGCGACGGGAGCGCTCGGAAGGGCGGGAGGCGGAGTAGCCGCGGCGCGGTCCACCCTGGCCGCGGGACCCGGAGCGGGTGCGGCCCCGGTCGTCGCGCTGCGGGCGGTCATCGCGGCGGGGACGGTCGTCCCAGCGGCCCCGGTCGTCGCGGCGATCATTGCGCCGCCCGCGATCATCGCGGCGCGGTCGGTCGTCGCGGCGCCCGTGGTCGTCGCGTCGGCCGTGCTGGTCGCGGTCGCGGTTCATGGGGCCTCCTCGTCGTGCTGTGCGGTGGTGAAGGCGGCGTCCTCGGCGAGGTTCGCGCCGCGGGCCCAGTCGGCGGCGCGCATGGGCCGCTTCCCGGCAGGGGCGAGGGTCGCGAGCGCGAGCGGCTCGGTGCCGGTGCCCACGAGCACCTGGCGCTTCCCGGCCCGGATCTGGCCGGGGGCGAGCGGCCCCGTCTCGGCGAGCAGCCCCGGCTCCGGCGCTTCGACGCCGAGGAGCTTCGCACGGGCACCGTCGAGCAGCGTCCACGCACCGGGGTGCGGGCTCATGCCGCGAATATGGGCGCTGACCTGCGCGGCCGGGAGAGTCCAGTCGATCTCTGCCTCGGCGGTGGTGAGCTTCGGGGCGCGAGTCGCGGCGGCGTGATCCTGCGGGGTGGCGACCGCGGTGCCGGCCTCGAGCGCATCCAGCGCCTGGAGGAGGAGGGCGGCGCCGTCCTCGGCCATGCGGTCCAGCAGCTCGCCGGAGGTCTCGTGCTCGCCGATCGTGGTGGGGGCGGTGGCGAGCACGTCGCCGGTGTCCAGCCCTTCCTCGATACGGAAGACGCTCATCCCGGTCTCGCGCTGCCCGGCGAGGACGGCGCGCTGCGCGGGGGCGGCGCCGCGCCAGGCGGGCAGCAGAGAGAAGTGGAGGTTGATCCAGCCGTGGGCGGGGATCGCGAGGACCGACGGGGGCACGAGCGCCCCGTAGGCGACCACGGGCGCCGCGTCGGGCGCGAGGGCGCGCAGCGTCTGCAGGGTCTCCTCGTCCCGGAGCGTCTCCGGGGTGAACACCTCGACGCCCGACTCGAGCGCAAGCTCCTTCACCGGGGAGGGGCGCAGTCTGCGTCCCCGGCCGGTGGGCGCGTCGGGGCGGGTGAGCACGCCGACGACCTCGTGGTGCGAGTCGAGCAGCGTGCGCAGGGTCGGAAGGGCGGCCTCAGGAGTGCCGGCGAAGAGCAGTCGCATGATGCTCCAAGTCTACGGGGCGGGCGGGGAGGTCAGGGCAGGGACGGAGCGTGCAGCGGGACTGTGCTCAGAACACATCCGGCGGATCCATCCGCACCCGCAGGGAGCCCTTGGCCTTGCGGGCGCTGCGGGAAGCGACGGCGGCGCGCAGCACGGCGGCGAGCTCACGGGAGCGACGCGGCTCGATGCGCACCACGGCGCGGGCGCGCTCGATGAGGTCGGGCCCGTCGAGGTCCACGGGACCGAACACGTCCGTGCCGTCCGGCAGCTCGGTCGTCTCGAGGAAGGTGCGGCATGCCTCGCGGTCCCCGACGATCTCGGCGAC
>DAHVRS010000019.1 GCA_027322375.1 Brachybacterium sp.
CTCGCCCTGGATCGGCTCGGCGAACACGGCGGCGACATCCCCGGGGGCGAGCGCTGCGGCGAGGGCCTGCTCGTCCCCGGCCTCGAGGAACTCGACCCCGCCGGGCAGCGGCTCGAAGGGTGCCCGGTAGGCCTCTTTCGAGGTGAGCGCGAGGGCGCCCATGGTGCGTCCATGGAAGGACTTCGCGAGCGCCAGGATGCGGGGACGGCCGGTGCGGCGCGCGATCTTGAACGCGGCCTCATTGGCCTCCGTGCCGGAGTTCGCGAAGAACACGGCGGAGCCGGCCGGAGCCTCAGCGAGCTCGAGCAGCGTCTCGGCGAGCTCGATCTGCGGGGCGGAGGCGAAGAAGTTCGAGACGTGCCCTAGGGTCTCCGCCTGCTTGGTGAGCGCGGCGAGCAGGGCCGGATGAGCATGGCCGAGCGAGTTCACAGCGATCCCGGCGAGCAGATCGAGGTACTGCTTCCCGTCGGTGTCCCACACATGCACGCCCAGGCCGCGGGCGAGCACCTTCTGCGGGGTCCCGAAGACGGGCAGCAGCGCGGCGCCGTAGCGGCCCGCGAGATCCGCCGTCGTGTCGGTCTTCCCGGCGTCAGTGTTCGCAGCAGCAGTCTGCTCAGACATAGTCGTCCCTCCTCACCATGGTGCCCACGCCCTTGGTCGTGAACACCTCCAGCAGCACGGCATGCTCGATGCGGCCGTCGATCATCGCGGCGGTGCGCACACCGGCGTCCACCGCTCCCAGCAGCGCCTCCGCCTTGGGGATCATCCCCGCGGTGAGGCCTGGCAGCATCTCCCGCAGCTCGGAGGCCGAGATCTCCGGGATGAGCGAGCTGCGGTCGGGCCAGTCGCGGTAGAGGCCCTCGACGTCGGTGAGCATCACGAGCTTCTCGGCGTCCAGGCCCTCGGCGAGCGCGGCCGCGGCGAGGTCGGCGTTGATGTTCAGCACCTCGCCGGTGGGGTGGCCGTCGGCGTCGACCTCGGGCGCGATCGAGGAGATCACGGGGATCCGCCCGCCCTCGAGCAGGTCGGAGATCGACTCGATGTTCACCGAGGAGACAGCGCCCACGTGGCCGAGGTCCACGTCCTCGCCGTCCACGACGGTGCCGCGGCGGGTCGCGGTGAACAGGCGCGCGTCCTCGCCGGACATGCCGATCGCGAAGGGGCCGTGCTGGTTGATCAGGCCCACGAGCTCGCGGCCCACCTGCCCCACGAGCACCATCCGCGCGATGTCCATGGTCTCGGCGTCGGTGACGCGCAGCCCGCCGCGGAAGGTGGACTCCTTGCCGATCCGCTCGAGCATCGCGTTGATCTGGGGGCCGCCGCCGTGCACGACGACGACGTGGATCCCGGCGAGGCGCATGAAGACGACGTCGGCCGCGAAGCAGCGGCGCAGCTCGTCGTCGACCATCGCGTTGCCGCCGTACTTCACCACGACGATCTTCCCGCGGAAGCGCTGCATCCACGGCATCGCCTCGATGAGCACCTCGGACTTCTCACGCGCCTCGGTACGGGCGGCGTCGAGCTGGGCGAGGGGGTTCTTGCCGACGAGCGGGCCATCGGCCGCCGGAGGCGGAGTGGGCTGGTGGGCGGGGGTCTGGGTCATGAGGAGTAGGCGCTGTTCTCTTCGACGTAGTCGTGGGTGAGGTCGTTGGTCCAGATGTCCGCGGCGGCGTCGCCCGCGCCGAGGTCCACCTCGATGAGGGTCTCGCGCGGGGTCATGTCCACCTCGGAGCGGTCGCGGT
>DAHVRS010000024.1 GCA_027322375.1 Brachybacterium sp.
GTCTCGATCCCGCAGGCGATCATCTTCTTCGATGACCGGGAGGAGAACGTCACCGCCGCCCGCGCGCTCGGGATCGACGCGCACCTCTGGCCCAGGAACGGCGAGGAGCATCCCGAGGGGACCGAGCACGGCACCGTCCTCGCCCGCCGGATCCTCACCGAGCGCGGCATCTCGCTGGACTGAGCACACAAGTACATCGGGTCCGGACAGGCGCGGCGGGGTAGAGTCGACCACCGTGACGACTCCCGCGCGGCGCCGCGTCGCGGCGCGCCGGTGAGCGACCCGTACTCCGACCACCTTTCGACAAGGACACCACATTGGCAGAGTTCATCTACACGATGTACAAGGCCCGCAAGGCCGTGGGCGACAAGGTCATCCTCGATGACGTCTCCATGAGCTTCTACCCGGGCGCGAAGATCGGCATGGTCGGCCCCAACGGCGCCGGCAAGTCGACGATCCTGAAGATCATGGCAGGGCTGGACCAGCCCTCCAACGGCGAGGCGCGCCTCAGCCCCGGCTACAGCGTGGGCATCCTCCTGCAGGAGCCGCCGCTGGATGAGTCCAAGACCGTCCTGGAGAACGTCCAGGAGGGCATGGGCGAGCTGTTCAAGAAGGTCCAGCGCTTCAACGCGATCGGCGAGGAGATGGCCGAGCCGGACGCGGACTTCGACGCGCTCATGGAGGAGATGGGCAAGCTCCAGACCGAGATCGACGCCCAGAACGGCTGGGACCTCGACTCCCAGCTCGAGCAGGCGATGGACGCGCTGCGCTGCCCGCCCGGCGACGAGCCCGTCACCCACCTCTCCGGTGGTGAGCGCCGCCGCGTGGCGCTGTGCAAGCTGCTGCTGGAGAAGCCGGACCTGCTGCTGCTGGACGAGCCCACGAACCACCTCGACGCCGAGAGCGTGCTCTGGCTCGAGCAGCACCTGAAGCAGTACGAGGGCGCCGTCATCGCGGTCACCCACGACCGCTACTTCCTGGACCACGTCGCCGAGTGGATCGCGGAGGTCGACCGCGGTCACCTCTACCCCTACGAGGGCAACTACTCCACCTACCTGGAGAAGAAGGAGGAGCGCCTCCAGGTCCAGGGCAAGAAGGACCAGAAGCTCGCCAAGCGCCTCAAGGAGGAGCTGGACTGGGTCCGCTCGAATGCCAAGGGCCGTCAGGCGAAGTCCAAGGCGCGTCTGGCCCGCTACGAGGAGATGGCTGCGGAGGCGGAGAAGACCCGCAAGCTCGACTTCGAGGAGATCACCATCCCGCCGGGCCCGCGGCTGGGCAATCAGGTCATCGACGGCAAGAACCTCAAGAAGGGCTTCGGCGAGCGTCTGCTCATCGACGGGCTCTCCTTCTCCCTGCCGCCGAACGGCATCGTGGGCGTCATCGGCCCCAACGGCGTCGGCAAGACCACGCTGTTCAAGACCATCGTGGGCCTCGAGGAGCTCGACGGCGGCGAGCTGAAGATCGGCCAGAGCGTCAAGATCAGCTACGTCGACCAGAACCGCGAGAACATCGACCCGGAGAAGAACCTCTGGGAGGTCGTCTCCGATGGACTGGACTTCATCCAGGTCGGCAAGGTCGAGATCCCCTCGCGCGCCTACGTCTCCCAGTTCGGGTTCAAGGGCCCGGACCAGCAGAAGAAGGCTGGCGTCCTCTCCGGCGGTGAGCGGAACCGCCTGAACCTCGCGCTCACCCTCAAGCAGGGCGGCAACGTGCTGCTGCTGGATGAGCCGACGAACGACCTGGACGTGCAGACCCTCGGCTCGCTCGAGAACGCGCTGCTGGAGTTCCCCGGCTGCGCCGTGGTCGTCTCCCACGACCGCTGGTTCCTCGACCGCGTCGCGACCCACATCCTGGCCTACGAGGGCACCGAGGAGAACCCGGCGAACTGGTACTGGTTCGAGGGCAACTTCGAGTCCTACCAGCAGAACAAGGTCGCCCGCCTGGGCGAGGAGGCCGCGCGCCCGCACCGCGTGACCTACCGTCGCCTGACCCGCGACTGATCCGCGACTGATCCTGACCCGCGACTGAGCGGGCCCGGATCGGAGGGAGCCCCCGTGCACGGCGGTGCGCGGGGGCTCCTTGCTGTCCAGCGGGCTCGGCGGCAGGGACAGCGCTCAGCGGGCGGGGGAGAGGGTCGCGACGACCTTCGGGGAGGGCGAGCCGGAGTCGGCGCCCGGCGAGATCTCCCGCGTGACCAGGAGCCGCTCGGCGTTCCCGCGGCCGAGGAAGGTGATCGTCCCGTCCTTGTCGACCTCGAGCACGCCGAGGCTGCGCGGTGCGCCGTCGCTCTCGGCCCACAGCTCGAGCACCTCCCCGTCGGGCACCACGACGCCCTCGGCCCGCAGCACCACCCCCTCGGGGGAGAGCACCGCCTGCCAGAGGCCGTTGTCGCTCGCGCCGCGCACCACCTGCGCGTCCTCCGCGACGGAATGCTCGGCCCACGCCTCGGAGAACGCCTCGGCCTCGGCCAGGCGGTGGCGGGAGTCGATGAGGGCCAGGGAGAGCAGGAGCACGGCGACGAGACCGAGGGCGAGCAGGCCGCGGGTCAGCCAGCGCTCCCGGCGGCCGACGGGCGCCGCCGCGCGGCGCGCACGGCGCCGCTCGCGCCGGCTGCTGCGGCGCTCGTCGGCGGGACGGAAGGCGAAGGCGGGCGCAGGATCAGCGGTGGGTGCGGAGGACATGCTCGTGGCCGACGTGCTGCTCGCGCTCGCCCCAGAGCCCGCAGCTCCCGTCCCCTCCGTCGGCAGCGGGATCTCCCCGGTGGTCGGCGTGCGCGGCAGCCCGCCGGGCAGGACCGGCGGACCCACCATGCGGCGCTGCGAATCGGTGCCGAGCACGGGCGTGGCGTAGTCACCGCGATAGGACGCCTCGGGCCCGCCCTGCCCGCCGGGCCCGCCCTGCCCGTCGGCCGCTGGTGCGGATGGCGCGGACTGCGCAGACGGCGCGAGCGGCGCCGGCGCAGCGAACCCGTCGAGCACCGGGCCCCGTAGATCGCGGGACGGGGCCACGGCGGTGAGCACGGTGAGGCGGGCCGCGGCCTCGATCGCGTGGCGGTGCACGGCCGCCGCCTCCGCGGAGCCGGTCACCGTTCGCAGCCGCTCCTGCTCGCCGGGCAGCGCGAGGCCGAGCGCGTCCAGGGAGGCGAGACCCCGCAGCTCCGCGTTGGCCACTGGCCCGAAGGGCACCAGCTCGTCCAGGGCACGGGCGAGCACGAGCGCGGCCCGGGGCCGGTCCGCCGCGGCGAAGCGTCCCTGTGCCGCGCCTTCGACGAGCGCCCGCTCGGCGGGGGACAGCGCGAGCAGCACCCGCAGCACTGCGAGCTCCCGGCGGTCCGTGGTGCGGTCCTCGGCATCGCCCATCTCGGCCAGCGAGGGCACATCGCCGGTGGGGCGGGTCGCGGTCGCGGTGCGCCGGGCCCGGTCCAGCACCGCGACGTCCCCGGGCAGACCGCTCGCCGCGAGCTGGCCCGCATCGCGCAGGCAGCTGCGCAGCACCGAGACGGTCAGCGACTCCGCGCGCCGGGCGGAGCCGAGGAGGTGCAGGGCCAGGCCGTGCACACGCGGACCCAGCACGTCCACGAGAGCGGCCGCGGCGGCGCGGTCACCGCTGGCGCTGCGGCGCAGGAGCGTGCGCACCGGATCCAGCCGCTCCCCGAGGTCGAGCGTGTCCTCCGCCGCGGTCGGCGAGAGCGACGGCCCGACCTCGGCCGCCTGCCACCCCGCGATGCGTCCCTGGCACACGTGCGTCACTCCCTGCGTCCTGGCATGGTCTTCCTCACCGTCCCCCACGGCGGGCGCCCATTGTCTCAGGTGACGCGAGTGCTTCGTGCCGCCGGTTGCCGTGCAGACGGCGCTCTCGCAGGTCGTGCATGGAATTCGGCGTGTCCTCCGGTACCTTGGCGCCATGAAGCCGATCTCCACGATCACGGTGTCCTCCCGCCTCCCAGAAGCCCTCTCCCCGCTGCGCGAGCTCGCGCTGAATCTGCGCTGGAGCTGGCGCCGCCAGACCCTGGATCTCTTCCGGTCCCTCGACGAGAAGGCCTTCATCGACAGCGGCGAGAACCCGATCGCGATGCTCCCACAGGTGCCCGCCGGGCGACTCGCCGAGGCGGCGCATGACGAGGCCTTCCTCGCCCGCATGCGCGGCGAGGTCGGCGACCTGCGCACCTATCTCGACTCCGGCCGCTGGTTCCAGCGCACCGTGCCCGGCCCCGAGGGGCGCGGGGACGGCTCGACCATCGCCTACTTCTCGATGGAGTTCGGCATCACCCCGACCCTGCCGATCTACTCCGGTGGCCTCGGCACCCTCGCCGGCGACCACCTCAAGTCCGCCTCGGACCTGGGTGTGCCGCTGATCGGGATCGGCCTGCTGTACCAGTGGGGCTACTTCTCCCAGTCCCTGGACCGCAGCGGCTGGCAGCAGGAGGAGTACCGGCACAACGATCCCGAGACTCTCCCCGTCTCGCCGGTGCAGGATGCGGACGGGCAGCAGCTGCGCGTCCACGTCACCCTGCCCGGCGGCCGTGAGGTCCAGATCGCCGTGTGGCTGGTGCAGGTGGGGCGCGTCCCGCTGCTCCTGCTGGACACCGACGTCGAGGGCAATGACGAGGAAGCACGGGCGATCACCGACCGTCTCTACGGCGGCGACCACGACCACCGCATCCTCCAGGAGATCGTGCTCGGCATCGGCGGGGTCCGGGCCGTGGAGGCCTTCACCGCGCTCGCCGGAGCACCGTCCCCGAGCGTCTTCCACCTCAACGAGGGCCACGCCGGCTTCTCCGGCCTCGAGCGCGTGGGCCGCCGCATGCAGGAGGGCGCCGGCTTCGCCGAGGCCGTCGCCGCGGTGCGGGCCGGGACCGTGTTCACCACCCACACCCCGGTTCCCGCCGGGATCGACCGCTTCGACGCCGCGCAGCTGCGCCGCTGCCTGGACGCCGACGAGCACGGCATCTCCCGCCTCATCCCCGCCCTGCCGGTGGAGGCCGCGCTCGCGCTCGGCATCGAGGAGGGCGGGGACGTGTTCAACATGGCCCAGCTCGGCTTCCGCATCGCCCAGCGCGCGAACGGCGTCGCCCAGCTGCACGGCGCCGTCTCCCGCGGCATGTTCCAGGACCTCTACCCGGGCTTCGACGTGCCCGAGGTGCCGATCGGCGCGGTCACCAACGGTGTGCACCGTCGGACCTGGACCTCCGCCGCGATGGACGACCTCTTCGTCAAGGCGCTCGGGGACGTGGACATCTCCTCCCTCAGCGACTGGAGCGCGCTGGGCGCCCTCACCGACCACGAGCTCAGCCAGGCCAGGGACCACCTGCGCGCCGGCCTCGTCGCGATGGCCCGCGCGCATGTGCGCGACTCCTGGCTGCGCCGCGGCGCCGACGCGGCAGAGCTCGCCTGGACGAAGGACGTCCTGGACCCGGATGCGCTCACGATCGGGTTCGCCCGCCGCGTCTCCACCTACAAGCGCCTCACCCTCATGCTCTCCGACCCGGAGCGGCTGCGCCGCCTCCTGCTGGACGAGGAGCGTCCGGTGCAGTTCGTCATCGCCGGGAAGTCCCATCCCGCGGACCGCCCCGGCAAGGAGTTCCTCCAGCAGCTGGTGCAGTTCGCGGACGACCACGGCGTGCGCCACCGCATCGTGTTCCTGCCCGACTACGACATCCGCATGGCCTCCGTGCTCATCGCGGGCGCCGACGTGTGGCTGAACAAC
>DAHVRS010000028.1 GCA_027322375.1 Brachybacterium sp.
TCGCGAACGCCACGGCGGAGATGATGCCCATCAGCACCGTGCCGCCGAGTGCGTAGGCGAGTGCCGGAGCAGCGGAGTTCGAGCCGCCGGGCAGGGTGCCGATCACGTCCACGCCCACCATGTACGCGGCGGCGAAGCCGAGCACCAGGGTGCACAGGTAGAAGAAGCCGATCAGGCCGATCGCCCAGACCACAGAGCGCCGGGCCTCCTTGGCCGTCGGCACCGTGTAGAAGCGCATGAGCACGTGCGGCAGGCCCGCCGCACCGAACACGAGCGCGATCGCGAGGGAGACGAAGCCGAGCTTCGTCGCGCCGGACGTGCCGTACTGGTGCATCGGCTCGAGGATCGTCGCGCCGTCGGGATGCTCGGCGACGGCCTTGCCGAGGACCTCGGAGAGGTTGAAGCCGTTCAGGGCGAGGATCCACACGGTCGAGACGCCGACGGCGGTGATCAGCAGCACCGCCTTGATGATCTGCACCCAGGTGGTGCCCTTCATCCCGCCGATCAGCACGTAGGCGATCATCACCACGCCCACCACCGCGATCACGATGGACTGGCCGACGCGGCCCTCGATGCCGATCAGCAGCGAGACCAGCGCGCCGGCCCCGGCCATCTGAGCGAGGAGGTAGAAGAAGGTGACGGCAAGGGTGGAGGTCGCGGCCGCGGTGCGCACGGGGCGCTGGCGCATGCGGAAGCTGAGCACGCCGGCCATCGTGTACTTCGCGGTGTTGCGCAGCGGTTCGGCGACCAGCAGCAGCGCCACCAGCCACGCGACGAGGAAGCCCACGGAGTAGAGCAGGCCGTCGTAGCCGTACAGCGCGACCGCGCCGACGATGCCGAGGAAGGACGCGGCGGAGAGATAGTCGCCGGCGATCGCGATGCCGTTCTGCCGGCCGGAGAAGGCGCGGCCGCCGTGGTAGAAGTCCCCGGCGGTGACGTTCTGCTTGGAGACGCGGATGACCACCACGAGGGTGATCACCACGAACGCGAGGAAGATCGCGATGTTGAAGACCGGGTTGCCGAATTCCATCAGTTCTCCCCCTCCAGCTCATCGCGCAGCTTCTGCGAGATCGGGTCCAGGTTCTTGTTCGCGTGGCGGATGTACAGCCAGGTGATCAGGAAGGTCATCGCGAACTGGCTGAAGCCCAGCAGCAGGCCCAGGTTGAGGTTGCCGAACACAGGCGTGGCCATGAGGTGCTCCGCGTAGGTGGACAGCAGCACGTACGCGAAGTACCAGACCAGGAACGCGACCGTCATCGGGATCGCGAAGCCGCGGAAGCTGCGGCGCAGCAGAGTGAAGTCCTCGGACTGCTGGACATGCTGGAACTGCTCAGGGGTGGGTGAGAGTTTCCCCGGAGGAGGAGGAGGAGGAGGGGGAGGGGTGTCACGGGCAAAAACTCCTTCGTTCTGCTCGGCCGGTCCGCCATGGGGAGGGCGGATCGGCTAGACGCTAGCAGACGTGATGGCCGCCACAAGCACCTCCCGCGTGTTCCCTATACTCCGGGCATGCCACAGGTCTCGGTGACAGCGCACGTCCCCTGCGATCCCGACCTCGCCTTCGCCGTCTCGCAGACGACGGGCGCCGTGCGGCTGCGCTGGGACCCGTTCGTGCGCGAGCAGCACTTCCTGGAGGGGGCGAGCGTGCCGGACAAGGGCGTGCGGACCTTCACCCGCACACGAGGACGGCGGCACCACGGCGTCGTGGAAGTACACCTTCGCGACCCGGCCGCGGTGGCTCGCCCCCATCGCTGACCGGATCGGGACGTGGCTGCTGGGGCGCGAGATCCGGGCACGGATCGCTGCCTTCGCCCGCGCCTGCGAGGACACCGAGGTCCTCGCCGCGGTGCGCAAGGGCTGAGCGCCGGGCCGACGGGGCTCTCGGCTGACGGAACTTTCGGCCGACGACGTTTCGGCCGACGGGACTTCCAGCCGACGGGCCACGCTCTCGTCGGGCCGACGTGCCCGCTCAGCCGGAGAAGCCGCCGGTGTGCGCCATGTCCTTGAAGCGCGAGTAGTGGCCCTCGAAGGCGACGGGGATCGTCTTGGTCGCACCGTTACGGTGCTTGGCGACGATAAGGTCCGCCTCGCCGGCGCGCGCGGACTCCTTCTCGTAGTAGTCCTCGCGGTGGATGAGGAGGATGACGTCCGCGTCCTGCTCGATCGAGCCGGACTCTCGCAGGTCACTCATCATCGGGGTCTTGTCAGTGCGCTGCTCGGAGCCACGGTTCAGCTGCGAGATCGCGATCACGGGGACGTCGATCTCCTTCGCCAGCAGCTTCAGGGCACGGGAGAACTCCGAGACCTCCTGCTGGCGGGACTCGACCTTCTTGCCCGAGCTCATCAGCTGCAGGTAGTCGATGACCACGAGTTTGAGATCGTGCTTCTGCTTCAGGCGGCGGCACTTCGCGCGGATCTCCATCAGCGACATGTTCGCCGAGTCGTCCATGAACAGGGGCGCGTCCGCGATGCGGCTCATGGCGCGGGCCATGGACTGCCAGTCGCGGTCGTCCATCGAGCCGTCGCGCATGCGGTTCATCGGCACCTGCGACTCGGCCGAGAGCAGACGCATCGTGATCTCGGTCTTGTCCATCTCGAGGGAGAAGATGACCGAGGTCTGGCCGTTGTGGATCGAGGCGGAGCGCAGCACGTCCATGCCGAGGGTCGTCTTGCCCATCGCGGGACGTCCCGCGAAGATGATCATCTGCCCGCCGTGGAGGCCCTGGGTGAGCTCGTCGAGCTCCGCGAAGCCGGTGGGCACGCCCGTGACCTGGCCGCCGCGGTTCTGGGTCGCCTCGATCGCGTTGAGCGTCTCGTCGATCACCTCGCCCAGTGGCAGGAAGTCCTCGCTCTGGCCACGCTCGGTGACGGCGTAGATCTGTGCCTGGGCCTCGTTGATGACCTCGTCGACCTCGCCGCCGTCGGCCGCGAAGCCGAGCTGGACGATGCGGGTGCCTGCCTCGACGAGGCGGCGCAGCTGCGCGCGCTCGACCACGATCTCGGCGTAGTAGCCGGCGTTCGCGGCGGTGGGGACCATGTCGATGAGGTCCGCGAGATAGGCGCCGCCGCCCACGCGCTGCAGCTCGCCGCGCTTGGAGAGCTCGTCGGAGACGGTGACCAGGTCCGCGGGCTCGCCGCGGCCGTACAGGTCGATGATCGCCTCGTAGATCATCTCGTGCGCGGGACGGTAGAAGTCATTGCCGCGCACCGTCTCGACGACGTCGGCGATCGCGTCCTTGGACAGCATCATGCCGCCCAGCACGCCGCGCTCAGCGGCGAGGTCCTGGGGCGGGGTCCGCTCCAGTCCGCGGTCGGATCCGGCTTCGAAGGCTTCGGTGGAGGTCACCGGGACAGTGTAGGAAGTCGGCCTGAGCGGTGGGCCGCGGCGTCGGTCACGTCGCAGGGCACGGTGGACGACACGTGGGTGTGGAGGGCGGTGCGGGCGCGTCGCGGCAGGTCATTCGCCGCGGACCTGTCGTGCAGTTCAGCCCCGCTGCGGCATGCCCAGCACGTAGGAGGCCTGGGCGAGGTGCTGGATCGCGTCGTCGAGGATCGAGACGAGGCGGGCGGCGCGGGTGACGGGCGGTTCCCAGTCCGGGTCGACGATCTCCTCGAGGTCGCCCACGGTGACCATCTCGAGGTAGTTCTGGAGCTCCTCGAGCGCGGCGTCCGCATAGTCCAGCAGCGGCGCGGCGTCCTCGGCGGCGATGCTGCGGGCCTGCTCGGGGCTGTGCCCGTAGCCGATGTCGTCACCGACCTCGCCGAGGCCCAGCCTCTCGGCGTGACCGCGTTCGGTCCACAGCTGCTCATCACCGGTCAGCGCCGCGAGCTGCGCGTCGACCTCACGCCCGGTGTGCCACAAGAGCCAGGCCACGGAGTTGTCGTGCCCGCCGGGATGGGCGGCGAGGATGTCAGGATCGAGCCGCCCGCGCAGCGCGGCGATCGTGGCGCGCGGACGGGAGGCGAGGTCACGGAGGATGTCGAGGGCGTCCATGCGTCCTCAGGCTACTCGCCGCCCTCGCCGACGGGCAGTCCCTGCCCGGGCACCCGGACAGTGCCTTGGCAGCCCGACCCCGGACCGGGCCCCGTCGGCCGCGCGCGTGACACCATGCTGGACGTGATCCCCGATCCCGCAGCACCCCGCCTCACAGAATCCACTGCCTTCTCGGCGGCGTCCGATGCGCTGCAGCGCCACCGCGCCCCCCTCCCCCGTCTGGGGCGATGAGCGCGAGGCGGTGAGCCGCGCCCTGCAGTGGGCGGCCGCGCACACCACTGTCGCGACGGATCCGAAGACCACGGCGCGCAGTGCGGAGGACCTCCAGGCCCAGGTGGGCGAGACGATCACCGAGAGCGGCATCGGCGCGGCGGCCGCGATGGCGCTGTTCGATGAGGTGCTGCTGCCGGCGACCCGCGCCTCCGAGGACCCGATGAACCTCGCCTACATCCCCGCCGCCCCCACCCGGGCCGCGGTCGCCTTCGACACCGTGGTCTCCGCCGCGAACGTGTTCGGCGGGATCTGGGAGAACGGCGCCGGGGCGATCTTCGCCGAGAACCAGGTGCTGCGCTGGATCGCAGACCTGCTGGGCTGGCCGGCGGAGGCTGCGGGCGTGTTCGTCTCCGGCGGCACCATGGGCAACCTCTCCGCGCTCGCGACCGCCCGCGATCACGCACTGCGCGAGCGCGGGGCCCGGCCCGCGGGCGGCTGGGCGCTCGCCTGCGCCTCGACCGCGCACTCCTCGGTTGCCTCCTCCGCACGGCTGCTCGACATGGACGTGGTCTCCGTGCCGGTCGATGACCGCGGCCACCTCACCGGCGCCGCGCTCGAGGAGCTGCTCGCCGCGGATCCGCGGATCTGCGCAGTGGTCGCCTCGGGCGGGACCACGAACGCGGGGATCGTCGATGACATCGCCTCCGTGGTCGAGGTCGCGCACCGTCACGGTGCCTGGGTGCATGTGGACGGCGCCTACGGTGGGGCGGCGCTCGCCGCGCCGAGTGCCAGGGAGCGCTTCGCCGGGATCGAGCAGGCGGACTCCTTCATCGTCGACCCGCACAAGTGGCTGTTCGCCCCCTACGACTGCTGCGCGCTGCTGTATCGGGACCCGCGCCCGGCCGCGGCCGCGCACTCCCAGCACGCCGCCTATCTCGATGCGATCGACCGGGGCGAGTCGAACCCCTCGGACCTCGCCGCGCACCTCTCGCGCCGCACCCGCGGGCTGCCGCTGTGGTACTCGCTGGCCACGCACGGCACCGCCGCGTACACCGCCGCGGTCGAGCGCTGCCTCGCCTCCGCCCGCCAGGTCGCCGCCGCGATCGAGTCGTCCGAGCATCTCGAGCTGCTGCTCGAGCCGGAGCTGTCGGTCGTGGTGTTCCGCCGCCCCGGCTGGACGCCCGCCGCCTATCGCCGCTGGTCGAAGCGCCTGGCGACGGAGGGGACGCTGCTGTGCGTGCCGACGGCGCTGGGCGGCGAGATCGCGCTGCGGCTCGCCTTCGTCAACCCCTCCACGGACCCGGACGCGGTGATCGAGGTGCTCACCGCGACGATGCAGGAGGCCGACGGAAGCTGAGCGAGCTCAGACCGTCGGCGCCGCCTCGTCCGTCGGCGTCTCGTCGGCCTGCGCGGTGAGCAGCGCGGCGACACGGTCGGCGTCCTCGACCATCCCGAGGGC
>DAHVRS010000032.1 GCA_027322375.1 Brachybacterium sp.
CCGCTCGCGCAGGAGGTGGATCGTGGACAGGGCGTCCGGGCCGCCATGGGCCCCGGCGCTGGGGACGGGGACGGTGCTCATGCGGTCTTCTCCTCACGGGCGGTGTCGATCAGGTCGAGCATGTCGCCGACCTCGGGGAACTCGGCGGCGAAGTTCTCCACGACCTCGGCGGTCACGGAGCGGAAGGCGTCGAGATCCACGTCGTCGACGAACTCGACGCCCAGCTCCTTCGCGTCCCTCTCGGCCTGGGCGATCGCCTCGGTCCAGGCGGTGCGGTGGTCGAGCGATGCCTGCCGGGCCGCGTCGACCAGCAGCTCCTGATCGGCCGGGTCGAGGCGCTTCCAGGCCGCGGAGCTGATGAGCATCAGGTCCGGGATGATCGTGTGCCGAGTGCGGGAGAAGACCTTCGCGACCTCGCCGTGCGCGCTGTCGGTCAGGACGGTCTCGTTGCTCTCGGCGCCGTCGATGAGGCCGGTCTGCAGCGCCGTGTAGGTGTCGCCGAAGGCCATGACGACAGGCGCGCCGTCCAGCGCTTCCATGAGCTCGGTCTGGGAACGCATGTCCTGGACGCGGATCTTCTTGCCCACAAGATCCTCGGGGGTGCGGATCGGGGTGCTGCCGGTGTAGAAGGAGCGGGCGCCGGAGGTGAAGTGGGTCAGACCCACGAAGCCCCGCTCCTCGGTGGAGCGGTAGAACGCGCTCATCTCCTCGGAGTCCAGCACCTGGTGCATCTGCTCCTCGGAGTCGAACACATAGGGCAGGCCGAAGGTGTGATACCCGGCGTGCTGGCTCGCCAGTCCCGGGCTGCCCACGCGGGTGATGTCGACGATCCCCTGGACGAGCTGGCCGAGCACGTTCGGCTCGGAGCCGAGCTGTCCGTTCGCGTAGATGTCCACGCGGAGCCGGCCCTCGCTGCGCTCGGCGACGTCGGCCGCGAAGGCGTCGATCGCGACGGAGGTGGGGTGGGTGCCGCTGAGGTTGTGGGCGAGGCGGAGCACCATCGGCGCCGCAGAGTCACCGGTCGTCGCACGGCTGCAGCCGGCCACGGCGAGCGGTGCGGTCAGCGCGAGCGGCGCGGCCAGGAGTGCACGTCTGCCCAGAGGAGCACGGGTGTGCATCGACGTCCCTTCATCGGAATCGTGGAGCCTCCCGCGTCACGGAGCGGTCCACATCCTCGCGGACCACGTCGTGCGCATCGATGCAGGACGCACCGGGGAGCGCCTCGATCCTAGGCACGAAAGGCGCACCGGACTTCGCGGATCGTGACCCTCAGAAGGGCTACTTGGACGTATCGTGCTGCACCTCTGCGAGCAGGCGGCGGCAGAGGGTGCTGCCAGGTGCTTCAGTCAGCCAGCGGCGGGGTCAGCCGGCGACGGGGTCAGCCAGCGACGCGCTCAGCCCACACCGGGGCGGCGCGGAGCATCGCCTCGAGCGCCGCCTCGTCCAGGAGCGTGGAGGGCTCGGGCTGGGCGGAGGGGTCCACGCGGCCGGCGTGGACGTCGTTCGCCGCGCCGGTGTGGGCGATGAGGCTCACGCCTGCGGCGTCGGTCGCGGAGTGACCGAGGCGGCGCCAGGTCTCCAGCATCGCCTCGAGCTCGGGCAGGGCCCGCCCGCCCGGGCGCGGGTCGATGACGATGTCGATCGCGCAGCCGTCATCCGCGGCCTGAGCGATCCCCTCCCACAGGATCCGGCCCTCGGGCGTGCTGAGCGAGGGCAGGCGGCGCGGCGCGATC
>DAHVRS010000038.1 GCA_027322375.1 Brachybacterium sp.
CAGATGGCCCGCGACCTCGGGCCGGGTCCGGTGTCGGGAAGTGAGCTGTCGGCAGGAAGTGAGCTGTCGGCAGGAAGTGATCTGTCGGCGACCGGGGGTGGGCCGGGCGAGAGTGAGGGTGGGCTGGTGGCGCCGGAGGGGGTGGGGGTGCGGACCTTCGTCGTGGGGGAGGACGAGGAACGGTGGGTCGCGCTCAACGCGGCGGCCTTCGCCGACCTCCCCGAGCAGGGCCGGATGACCGTCACCGACCTCCAGCAGCGACAGGCCGAGCCGTGGTTCGACCCGACCCTCCTCTGGCTCGCCCACGACGTCTCCGACCCCGGCGTCTCCCTCGCCTCCATGTGGGTCAAGCCCGCCGGGGACGAGGCGGAGATCTACGCCGTCGGTGTGGCCCCGCAGGCGCAGGGCCGGGGTCTCGGGGGCTGGCTCACCCGGGTCGCGCTGGCGGAGATGGAGCGCCGGGGCTTCCGCCGTGCCACGCTGTACGTGGAGGGGGACAACACCCCGGCGATCCGCACCTACCGGCGGGCCGGCTTCGAGCGGGTCACCCTCGATGTCCAGTACTCGCGCTGAGGTGGAAGCATGGTGCACATGCCAGACCCCGAGGTGACCTCACCGCCCGCGTCCGACGCCGACCGTACCGAGGTCGAGCGCGCCGAGGCCGAGCGCAACGGCGAGACCGAGGCGATCGCCCGCACCGGCACGTCGGCACCCCCCGCGGAGGTCGCCGACGAGGTCGAGGAGCTCGCCGACGACGCCCGCGAGGCCGGCGCCGTCGACCCGCTCGAGGCCGAGCTCCCGGAGGGCCGGTTCGCCGACCGGGAGCTCAGCTGGCTCGCCTTCAACCGGCGGGTGCTGGAGCAGGCGCAGGACACGACCCAGCCGCTGCTCGAGCGCACCTGGTTCCTGTCGATCTTCGCCTCCAACCTCGACGAGTTCTTCATGGTCCGCGTCGCCGGGCTCAAGCGGCGCATCGCCACCGGGCTCGCCGTGCCCGCCGCCTCCGGGCTCACCCCGCGGCAGGTCCTCGAGGCGATCAGCGTCGGCGCGCACGAGCTCATGGAGGAGCATGCCCGCACCTTCGCCGAGGACATCCAGCCGGCGCTCGCGGCGGAGGGCATCGAGATCCTCCACTGGTCCGACCTCGCGGAGAGCGAGCAGCAGCGGCTGCGCAAGTACTTCCGCCGGCAGATCTTCCCCGTCCTCACCCCGCTCGCGGTCGACCCGGCCCACCCCTTCCCGTACATCTCCGGGCTCTCGCTCAACCTCGCCGTCGTCGTCCGCAACCCGAGCACCGGCAAGGAGCACTTCGCCCGGGTCAAGGTGCCGCCCCTGCTGCCCCGGTTCATGGCGGTGGACGCCGCCGGCAAGCCGCACCGCCCCGAGGACACGGCCCCCACCCCCAACGAGGGGCACACCGCCTTCGTCCCGCTCGAGGAGATCATCGGCGCGCACCTGGACTACCTCTTCCCGGGGATGGAGATCGTCGAGCACCACACCTTCCGGGTCACCCGCAACGAGGACCTCGAGGTCGAGGAGGACGACGCCGAGAACCTCCTCCAGGCGCTGGAGAAGGAGCTCATGCGGCGCCGGTTCGGCCCCGCCGTCCGGCTCGAGCTGGCCCAGGGCATCAGCCCGCACGTGCGCGACCTGCTCGTGCGCGAGCTCGGGGTCTCCGAGCACGAGGTCTACGAGCTCCCCTCACCGCTCGACCTCACCGGCCTCGAGGTGCTCACCGAGCTCGATCGGCCGGAGCTGAAGTACCCCAAGTTCGTCCCGGTCACCGCCCAGGGCCTCGCCGACGTCGAGAGCGCGAAGCCGACCGACATCTTCGCGGCGATCCGCCGCAAGGACGTGCTGCTCCACCACCCCTACGACTCGTTCTCGACGTCGGTCCAGCAGTTCCTCGCCCAGGCGGCCGCCGACCCCAAGGTGCTCGCCATCAAGCAGACGCTGTACCGCACCTCCGGGGACTCCCCGATCGTCGACTCCCTCATCGACGCCGCCGAGGCCGGCAAGCAGGTCCTCGCCATCGTCGAGATCAAGGCCCGCTTCGACGAGGAGGCGAACATCTCCTGGGCGCGCAAGCTCGAGGAGGCGGGGGTCCATGTCGTCTACGGGATCGTCGGGCTCAAGACCCACTGCAAGCTCTCCCTCGTCGTGCGGGGCGAGCAGGACGGGCTGCGGCGGTACTGCCACGTCGGCACGGGCAACTACCACCCGAAGACGGCGCGCGGCTACGAGGACCTCGGGCTCATGACCTGCGACCCGGACGTCGGCCAGGACCTCACCCGCCTGTTCAACCAGCTCTCCGGCTACGCCCCTCGGTCGCGCTACCGGCGGCTGCTCGTCGCCCCCCGCTCGATGCGGTCGGGGATCATCGAGCGCATCGAGCGCGAGATCGCCGGGCACCGGGCCGGCCGCGAGGCGTGGATCAAGATCAAGACCAACGCCATCGTCGACGAGGCGGTCATCGACGCGCTGTACCGCGCCAGCCAGGCAGGGGTGCCCGTCGACGTCGTCGTCCGCGGGATCTGCGCGCTGCGGGCCGGCATCCCGGGGCTCAGCGAGAACATCCGGGTGCGCTCGATCCTCGGGCGTTTCCTCGAGCACTCCCGCGTCTTCGCGTTCGCGGGCGATGACGAGCTGCCCGACGTGTGGATCGGCAGTGCGGACCTCATGCACCGCAACCTCGACCGCAGGGTGGAGGTCCTGGTGAAGATCGTCGAGGGCGAGCACGTCGCCTTCCTCGTCGACCTGCTCAACCGCGCGGTCGCGCCGACGACCTCCTCCTGGCACCTGCTCCCGGACGGCACCTGGAAGCGGCACCAGCGCGACGAGGACGGCCGACCGCTGGAGGACCTCCACGAGCTCCTCATCGCCCGGGCCCGACGTCGTGTGGCAGCCACCCGATGAGCGGGCGGCGTACCGTCCTGGCGGCGGGAACCGTCGTCTGGCGGCTCAACGAGCGTAAGAAGCTCGAGGTCCTCCTCGTGCACCGGCCCCGCTACGACGACTGGTCCTGGCCCAAGGGAAAGCAGGAGAACGGGGAGACGCTCGCCGCCTGTGCCGTCCGCGAGACCGAGGAGGAGACCGGGGTCCCCGTCATCCTCGGGCAGCCGCTCCCGAAGGTCAGCTACAAGCTCGGCAACGGCGTGCGCAAGGAGG
>DAHVRS010000048.1 GCA_027322375.1 Brachybacterium sp.
CACGACGCCCGCGAACTGCTCGGCCGCGTGGGTCTGGCCGACCGCGCAGACCACTATCCCTCGGAGCTCTCCGGCGGCCAGCAGCAGCGGGTGGCCATCGCCCGTGCTCTGGCCATGGATCCGGAGCTGATGCTGTTCGACGAGCCCACCAGTGCCCTGGACCCGGAACTGGTCTCCGAGGTGCTCGCGGTGCTCAAGGACCTCGCCGCCGCCGGCATGACGATGGTCGTGGTGACCCACGAGATGGGTTTCGCGCGCGAGGTCGCCGACCAGGTGGTGTTCATGGACGAGGGCCGCATCATCGAACGCGGCACCCCGGAGGAGGTCATCGACCATCCTCGCTCGAAGCGCCTGGCGGATTTCATCGACTCCGTGCTCTGACCCCGCCCGGCCCGCCCAGCCCGCCTGTTGCGGCCCGCCTCACCCGCCCTGCCCGCTGCGGCCCGCGACTGGCCACTCTCCGCCCCACCCGGCCTGCCCTGCCCGCTGAGGCCCGCGACTGCCCACTCTCCGCCCCACCCGGCTCAGGACGAACTTCTTGTCATTGGCATGACTTCGACCTCTCTACGCGGCTGCGGCCACGCAGGTGACAAGAAGTTCGTTGTCCAGCATCCGCTGCCCAGGGCCCCTGCGCCCGGCACGGGCGTCGGCTCAGCCTGCGAGCCGTGGCGGAGCTGCTCCGGGGCGTTCGAGGAGACGGTCGACCTTGCGCCGCCCGAAGGCTCCGACCTCGTCGATGGCTTCCAGGATCGCGCGCTGGGTGTCCTCCCAGCGGATCCAGACCTGTTCATAGCTGAGGCGGAGGATCTGCAGGCCGTAGCGGACGGTGCGCAGGTCACGGCGCCGGTCGCGGAGGAAGGCATCCTCCTGCTCATGATGCGCACGCCCGTCGATCTCGAGGAAGAGGCCGCCGACGTACACGTCGATGAACCCCACGCCCGCGAGATGGACCTGCTGCTCCACGTGGAAGCCGCGACGGCGCAGCCATCGCACCACCCGGGTCTCGGAGCCGGAATCGCTCGCGGTGGACAGCGCGCCGATCCGTGAGCGCGTCGCGATCGGCGCCCGCTCCAGCAGGGCTTCCACCTCCTGCACGGTCAGCAGCCGTCGCTCAAGAGCGGACTCCAGCAGAACCGCCGCATCCTCTCCGTCGAGACACTGCATGGCGTGCTCGAGGGCGAGAGGCAGGGACGCGACGGCATCGGGCTCCGTCCAGCTGCGGCTGCGCAAGGCATGCGGGCGCATCCCCGGCGGAGTGTCCACCGCGGTGTTGAAGCGATAGACGTGCAGGTCGCGCTCCTCCTCGTGGGCGGGGCGGTGAGGGATCCACAGGCCGTGCATGCCGGTTGCGTCGAGGCAGGTGAGCCGGAACCCTGCGGCCAGTGCCCGCACTGCGGGGGCGGCGGCGTCGGGCCGGGCATACCAGCCGGGGGTGATCCGCTGCAGGGTTCCTTCGCGTACATGCCGGCGCAGACGAGCGTCCGTGAGGCCCGTCTGCAGCAGCTGGGCCCGGCTGCCGACGCCGAGGTCTCCTACACCGAGGCGGCGCGTGCCGCGGCGCTGCCGCAGCGGACGATGTGGGCGCGGGGCGCTGGCGGGGAGTACGAGCGTGCTGGCATGGTGCATGCGACGTAGCCTGCAGTGACGTCGTCCCTGGCTCCAGCGGGTGGGCCCGGATGGGGATGGCTGCGGACTGGGGAGGAACGGTGACAGAACGAACTTCTTGCCGGCCACGCGAACTCCACCCCTCCTGGGGCGTGAGGTCACGCGGACGACAAGAAGTTCGTTGTGGTGCCCGGCTGGTGGCGCCGTGCCGAGAGCGCCCTGCAGCACCGCAGCGCCGGTGGCTCAGGCTGCCGGGACCTCGAACTCGCCGCGGAACTCCGGGACGGTGGTGTCCTCGCCGAGCACCTCGAGCTCAGGCCGCACATAGGCGCCTGCGAGCGTGTCGCCGGTGGTCTCGAGGTAGATCGGGATGTAGCCGGTGCCGCCGCCCTCGCGCCGCGGTGCGCCGTCGAAGTACTCGTAACCCGCGTCGACCAGCTCGTCGTCCGCGCTCGCGGCGTAATTGACCTCGGTGCCGCCGTCGTCGAGCACGAAGTTCCGCTCGCTGATGACGCCGCCGTAGGCGTCACCGGCCTCCACCTCGACCTCGAGATAGATCATCTCGCCGTCGGGATTATCACTGGCCATGTAGTACTCGCTGGGGTTGTCGCGCACCGCGGAGACGATGGTGATCACGTCGCCGGTCTCCTCGTCGGTGAACTCGGTGCCGATCTCGACGACGGTGCCCTCATCGGCCGCGGCGTCACCGTCCTCGTCCCCCGCCCCGTCTTCCTCGTCGGTGGCGTCCTCGTCGTCCTGCGCACCGTCTTCGCCGCTCGCCGCCTCGTCCGAGGCGTCGTCGTCGGAGCTGTCCTCGGTGCTCCTGTCGGCACCGTCCTCGTCGGAGCCCGTGTCCTCCTCGCCGGTGTCGGCGTCCTCGTCGGTGTCGGCGTCCTCGTCGGCCGCTCCGTCCTGCGGTGCGTCGTCGGCGGCCTCCGCGGCACCTGCCTCACGTTCCTCGGCCGGAGCGTCGTCGGTGCCGCCACAGGCGGTCAGGGCCAGCATGGTCGCGGCGGCCAGGGCGGCCCCGCGAGCGATGATCGTTCGGGACATCAGGTCCTCCTCGTGTGTCGGTGACAGGACCGTAAGCCGACGTCCGAGGACTGCACCATGGGGAGGACTCCCCGGACAGGACTCCCCGGACAGAAGTCCCCGGGCAGGAATCCCCAGACAGAAGTCCCCTGGCCTCGGTGTGCCGGGAGAGGCTTCCCAGAGATGACGAACTTCTTGTCGCTGGCGTGGTCTCGACCTCTCAGGGGAGGTGAGGCAACGCGGCCGACAAGAAGTTCGTTCCCGGTGCCGGCGGAGGAGAGCCCGCCGGCGGAGGAGAGCCCGGCGGCGGAGGAGAGCCCGCCGGCGGAGGACAGCCCGGCGGCGGAGGAGAGCCCGGCGCGGCGGCACCGCCAGGCCTCACCAGTCCAGGATCGACCAGCGCTTCTTCTTGGCCACGGCGTACAGGCCCAGGTCCGGGGAGATCGCATGGGGCGAGCCCACCAGGTCCAGCCAGGCGGCGTCGGCGTGGGAGTCGCCGTAGCCGTGGGAGGCCTTCAGATCCGCCTCATGGGACGCGGCGTACTTGCGCAGCCAGTTGGCGCGCGCCTCGTCGACCAGCGGGGGAGTGGCGAGGTAGCCGGTCATCACACCGGACTCGTCGACATCCATGTGGGTGGCCATGACCTCGTCGAACAGGTCGGCCAGCGGCTCGATGAGCACGTCCAGCGCGCCGGAGACCAGCACCGTGCGGTGCCCGGCAGCTCGGTGGCGCTCGATCACCTCGAGGGCCTCGGGACGGATGGAGGCGCGGATCTTCCGGCCCAGCTCACCGGACATCAGGGCCCGCAGGTCCTCCTCGC
>DAHVRS010000066.1 GCA_027322375.1 Brachybacterium sp.
GACCTCGCGCCGGTCACCGCCGCCCTGCCCGCCGGTGGTCTGCACGAAGGAGTTCACCGCGTCCTGCTGCTGCGTGCTGGTCGCGCCGGAGACCTGGGTGAGCTGCTCGGTGAGGTCGCTGCGCACCTCGACGGTCTCCTCGAGCACCCGGTCGCGCCGCTGCTCGTACAGGCCGTCGGCGATGACGGAGGAGAGATAGGCGCCCACCGCGAGCAGCGCGACGATGGACAGCAGTGTCGTCACGAGCACGACCCGAAGGGCGAGCGGCCAGCTCCCCGGGTCCACTGCGCTGATCGCGCGATCGCGCAGCGGCGCCGTGGCGCCGCCGTCGGCGGAGGTGCTCACAGGAGTGCGGGGCTCCTCAGGCCCCGGAGCCGGCGCGGTAGCCGACCCCGCGCACGGTCACGACGATCGCCGGGTTCTCCGGGTCGTGCTCGATCTTGGAGCGCAGGCGCTGGACGTGCACGTTGACCAAGCGGGTGTCCGCGCTGTGGCGGTAACCCCACACGTCGCGCAGCAGCACGTCGCGGGTGAACACCTGCCACGGCTTGCGGGCCAGCTGGGTGAGCAGGTCGAACTCGAGCGGGGTGAGGGAGATCAGCTCCTCTCCGCGGCGCACTTCGTGGCCGTCCACGTCGATCGTGAGGTCCCCGATCGTGAGGATCTCCGTGGTGGGCGGCTCGACGCGGCGCACGCGCGCCTTGATGCGGGCGACGAGCTCCTCCGGTTCGAAGGGCTTGGTGAGGTAGTCATCGGCTCCCGCCTCGAGCCCCTCGACGACGTCGGCCGTGTCGGTGCGCGCGGTGAGCATGATGATCGGGACCCCGGATTCGCGCCGCAGCCGGCGGCACACCTCGATGCCGTCCATCCCGGGCAGCATGAGGTCCAGCAGCACCAGGTCCGGGCGCAGGCGCGGGAAGGTCTCCAGCGCGGAAGCGCCGTCGGGCGAGGTCGCGACCTCGAAGCCCTTGCCGCGCAGGACGATGCCGACCATCTCGGCGATGGCCTGATCATCGTCGACCACAAGGATCCGTGAAGGCGTCGTCATGGCTCACATTGTGCCATTGACCCCGGCCAGAGCCGGTGAAGCAGGTGGTCGCGCCCTCTCCCGCACTGCCTGGCGTGGCGCGGGTGGCCGAAGGTGAGGAGGTCCTCGACGTTCGTCGGATCAGTGGAAGGCATGCAGTTCCGTAGTGTGCTGGCAACAGGTCGCGCCCCGCCGGCGCAGGACCGTCCGGGAGCAGGAGGACCGATGAGCACGCCATGGACCGCACCGGGAACGTCCGGGGCCGGTGATCCCCACGACGCCGGCGCGCCGCTCGACGTCCCGCCCCACCCCGCAGCAGCCGGACCGCACGCAGGGCCCGGAGCGCACGGCATGGGCGGGCCGGCCGCCGGTCCGCGCCGCGAGCTGGTCCAGTCCGTACCGCTGTTCCCGCTGCGTCCGCTGGGGCTCGGCGAGGTGCTCGGCGCGGCGGTGCGGATCTACCGCCTGCGCCCGAAGGAGGTCCTCTCCGTCTCCGCGATCGTCTTCGGTGTCGCGTTCGTGCTGATCACCCTCGGGACGGGCGCGAGCATGGTCCCGATGTTCGGCGACATGCAGGCGATGATGCAGGACCCCGAGTCCGAGGAGATCTTCGGCAGCGTCGGCGATGTGGTGCTGATGGTCGTCACGAGCGTCGTCACCGGGCTCATCACCACGATCTCCTCCTCCCTCGTCACCGTCGCCCTGACCCATCTCGCCCTCGGCGAGGCGACCGGCGAGCGCGTCGAGGCCGCACAGATGTGGGCGACGATGCGCCGACGCGGCCTGCCCGCAGTCCTGGTGGCACTCCTCGCGGGGATGCTCGCCCTGATCGCTTTCTCGCTCCCAGCAGCACTGGGGGCGCTGCCGCTGATCCTGATGCAGGAGGCGAGCGCGCTGACCATCATCCCGCTCCTGCTGGGCCTGCTCGTGGGGCTGCTCGCGGCGGTGTGGGTGTGGGTGCGCACGCTGCTGTCCGTCCCGGCGCTGGTGCTCGAGGACCTCGGCGTGCTCTCCGCGCTCCGTCGCGCCTTCGCGCTGACCCGCGGGCGCCGGCTGTGGCGTGTGGCCGGCATCGGGCTGCTCCTCTACCTGCTCTACACGATCGCGCAGCAGGTGATCGGCAGCGTGTTCGGCACCATCGCGGTCATCCTGTACATGGTCATCCTGCTCGCCGGCTCCTTCGAATACATCATCGCCGCGGTCCTGGTCCTGACGGTCATCACGATGATCGGCACCTACGTCGCGGTCTTCCTGCTGGCCCCGTTCCTCTCCGCCGGGTTCGTCGCCGTCTACGCCGACGCCCGCATGCGGCACGAGGCCTGGGACATCGAGCTCACGCGCCGCGCCCGTGCGGCCTGGAGCGGGACGGACGCCTGATGCTCCCCCTCACCCCCGTGGTGGATCCCGATGAGGCCCGCGCCCGGGTCCACGAGGAGCTCGCGAAGGCGGAGTACGACGACTCCCCCGGCTTCGTCAGCTGGTTCCTCTCCCTCATCGAGGAGTGGATGCTGGACCTGCTGGACGGCGTCTCCCGCTCCTCCGCCACGCAGGCGACGCTGCTGGTGCTGCTCGTGCTCCTGCTCGGCGTGATCGTGGTTCTCGTGCTGCGCCGCACCGGGCTGATCCGTCGCAGCCACGGCCTCACCGTCTCCGACGCGCTCGATGCCGAGCCCGTGCTCAGCGGGAGCGCGCTGCGCGAGGCGGCGCGGCGGGCGATCCTCGAGAAGCGGACCGACGACGGCACCGTCCTCGCCTTGCGCGCCCTCGTGCGCGATCTCGAGGAGCGCGCCCTGCTCGACGTCGCCGCCGGGATGACCGCGCAGGAGAGCGCGGCTCGCGCTGCTCGGGCGTTCCCCGAGCTGCGCGGGCGGCTCACCCGCGCCGCCGAGGCCTTCGACACCGCCGCCTACTCCCACCGCTCCACGAGCGCGAAGCAGGCCGAGGATCTGCTGCTGCTCGCCGAGTACATCGCCGAGTCCGCGCCGGATCTCAGCGCGCTCGAGACCGCCGTCGGCGCCCCCGCCCCCGGCAGCACGTCATGAGTGCCCCGGCCCGCACCGAGGCGCGGACCCGCAGCGTCTCCACCGGTGCAGCGGCGGCAGGCGCCCCGTCCGGAGGCACGCCCCCGTCGCGATCCCGCCGGATCTTCATCGTCCTGCTCGCGCTCGCGATG
>DAHVRS010000067.1 GCA_027322375.1 Brachybacterium sp.
GCGAGGAGCACGACGAGCAGTGCGAGGGCGCCGAGGTCCCCGCGCAGCTGGAGCTGAGCTGCCACGGCGGCGAGGACGAGAGCCCGGGCGGGCAGGCCGCGGGCGATCCCGCCGCGACGGGCCGGCGGGGCGAGCAGGTCATCACGTCGCCACAGCCCCAGCAGCACGAGCGGGACAAGGGGCGCGGCGCCCGCGATGGGTGCTCCGTCGGCCACGAGGACCACCAGGAGCGCGAGGAGGGCCAGCACTGCGGTGAGCGTCTGGCCGAGGGACAGCATGCGGACGATCGTGGCGGGACCGAACGGGTTCACAGGGTGCTTCCTCGTGCTGCAGATGGGGTGGGGCCGGCGGAGCCGACGCCCGATCCTTCCATATCCCTGCCGGGTGGCTCAGAAACGTTCGAGGGCGGCGACCAGGCCGTCCTGCAGGTCCTGGAGGCCGCGGGTGGGGACGTACCGGGAATGCACGTCCTCGAGCACCTCGGCCAGGCGTATCTCCTGGTCCTGGGACGGGACCGTGAATTCGCGGTAGCGGCTCTTGCCGGGGAAGGCCGAGTGGTAGTCACGGAACTTGTACAGCCCACCGCCGATCTTCCCGCCGAGCCGCATGTGGAGGTTCGGCACCCCGAGCGCGTCGGAGAAGATCAGCCCGTGCAGGCTCGAGGAGATCACCGCGTCGCACGCCGCGATCTCGCGGGCGACCTCCTGGGGCGTCCAGCCCACGTCGATGATCCGCACGTCCTGGCCGAGGGCGCGCATCGCGGCGACGAACGGCGAGGCCGCGTCCTTGTAATGCGGGATGACCCCGAGGGCGTAGCGCTTGCGGACCGGCCCGTCCAGGAACAGCGGCGCCAGCAGCCCGGGGTCACCGAGCGCGGGCTCCTGCCCGTCGCGAGGGGTGACACGGGCGGCGGTGCGCGTGCCGCGCACGGCGAGAGCCTCGAGCTCGGTGTGGTCGGCCCCCTCGGTGCCGGCGCGCATGAATCCGCTCCCCCACAGCACCGGGCGATTGTCCTCGCCCTTGTCGATGATCATCTGGACCACCGATCCAGCACCGACGAGGTCGCAGCGCGCGGCGGATGCCCATTCGATCTGACGACCCGTGATCCGCTCGACGAGCGGGGCGGTGATCTCATCACCGAAGTTGAACCGGTGCGGAGGCTTCCAGCGCCACCAGAACAGGCGGATCGGCGCGCTCATCGGCGTCCCCGCCGCAGTGCGTGGGCGAGAGACCGCGTTGCGGGCCCCACCACGGGGAGCTCCTTGACGATGCCACCCGCCCGGCTCGCACCGACGGTGCCGATGGGGTCCGCGGCCGCGCGTCGGAATCGGGCGCGGAGGGTGTCGCGCTCGGGTCCTGAGGCGGGGCTCACCGGTGCAGCGGGCGCCGGCGTCACCTCGACACCGCCCGACTCCGTGCTCTCCAGACCGAAGCCCGCGGCGCGGGCGGACCAGTAGGACGCGCCGCGGATCGGCAGCGGGGTGCTCACCCCGCCGAGCACCGCGGTGAGGGTCAGCGCCGCACCGACCATGCTCTCGGTGAGGGGAAGACGGAGCCCGATCAGGCGGTCACCCATCCTGGTCGCAGGCAGGAGCTGCCTGCCGGCATAGCGAACTGTGCCGGTGATCTGGGCGAAGTACTCATCACCGACGGCCGGTTCGACGCTGGTCCGCACGAGGACGAGCGCTCGACCGTTCTCGTCCAGGCTCAGGCCGA
>DAHVRS010000119.1 GCA_027322375.1 Brachybacterium sp.
GCGAGGACCACGCGGGTCTGGCCGAGCGAGCGCTCGCCGTCCGCGGTCGGGGAGGCCTCGACCATCGCGATCGCCGCGAGGAGCATCCCGATGAAGGAGGTGGTGAGCACGACGAGGAAGAGCACGCCGTGCACGGCGGCGGCGCCCAGCGTCGGACCGAGCGCGCGCAGCAGGCCCTGGCCTGTGAAGCGCAGCGCTGCCCCGAAGTCCGCGCCGAGATCGGTGCCGGGAGCGGGGCCCGGGGCAGGGCCAGGAGGAGGCGCTGAGGCGGGCCCCGGGCCGGACGTGATGCCGGGCGCCGGGGCGTGCGGGAACGGAGGAACGTTCACGGAGGTGATCGCTTTCGGGGTGGGGAAGCGGGATCAGGCGTGGGCGGGATCGACGAGTGCACGGCCCGAGAGCCGCTCGTAGATCCCCATCAGGAACAGGCTCATGAACGGGATGATCACCACGAGGGTGATCACGAGCATGCCCGCGATCGACGCGATGGCCGAGGCAACCAGCATGGCCACGATCGTGGTGCCGAGGTTCTTGCGCACCAGGGCGACGCTCTCCTTGCACGCCTCGATCGGAGAGGCGCCGCGCGCCGCGGCGGGCAGGGCGAAAGCGAGCAGGACCGAGGCGATGAGGCCGGGGACGTAGCACAGAAGCATGCCCACGAAGGTGATCACCACGACCAGCAGACCGGTGAGGATGACCCGCCCGCTGCCGAGGAATGCCTGCCCGATCGTGGGACGGTCGCCCTCGACGATCCTCCTGCCGGCGCGCATCGTGCCGGACTGCCACATCAGCGAGAACGGGAGGACCAGCAGGCCGCCGAGAAGGGAGAAGCCGTAGATGTATGCCATCGCCGTGAGCTCTGCGGTCTCATCCCATTTCGCGTTCTCGAAGTGGGGGATCGCCAGCGCGATGCCGAGCACGACGCCGCCGCCGATGAGCAGCGCGTACAGCACCGAGTAGACCGCCCCGGCGACGAGGAAGGGGGCGAGGTTGCGTGTGAGTGCGGCCCAGGCGAAGGACAGCCCGGCCCCGAGATCGGTGCCCAGATCGGTGCCCGGCGCCGGGCCCACGGGGCCGGGAGCGCCATCGGGGAGCGGGGCGCCGGCTGCCGGCGCCGCACCGGCGGAGGGCGAGCCGTGGGACGGAGAGCCGTAGGAGGGCGTGCCGTAGGCAGACGAGCCCTGGGTCGGGGCTCCAACGGCCGACGGGGGCTGCCACGGCTGCTGCGGGTCCTGCGGCTCGTAAGGGGACTGTGCGGGCGGGATGGTCATCGCGGGGCTCTTCCAGGAGCTGACGGTGGTCGCCATGACGGTACCGCGCTGGAGCGCACCCGTGACCGCGGACACGGTGCCCGTCGGGCGTGAAAGCGGCGCCCGTCGTGCGTGGGAGGTGGATCCGTCGGCCGAAAAGGAGGGGCGGGGACGGCAAAGGCTGGCACGCTCCGACGCCTCCGCGCCCGACTCTCTAGAATGGTCGGCGATGGATCGGGTCCGCGACGCCCCGCCGGTGTCGCCGGCGAGGCCGGGCCCGGCTCGACAGTCACCCGACCTGAGGAGATCCCATGGCCAGCTTTGCCCCGTCCCCCGCTGATGTCGCCGACATCGGTGTCACCGGTATGGCGGTGATGGGCTCGAACCTCGCCCGTAACCTCGCCCGCAACGGTTTCAAGGTCGCGATCCACAACCGCTCCGTCGGCAAGACCGAGGCGGTCATGGACAGCTACGCCTCCGAGGGCGAGTTCTACCCCTCCGAGTCCATGGCGGACTTCGTCGCCTCCCTGCAGAAGCCGCGCGTCGCGCTGATCATGGTCAAGGCCGGCAAGCCCACCGACGCCGTCATCGACGAGCTCGCCTCCCTCATGGAGCCCGGCGACATCATCGTCGACGCAGGCAACGCCCTGTTCACCGACACCCGTCGCCGTGAGGCCGCGCTGCGCGAGAAGGGCCTCCACTTCGTGGGCGCCGGCGTCTCCGGTGGCGAGGAGGGCGCGCTGCTCGGCCCCTCGATCATGCCCGGCGGCACCAAGGAGTCCTACGACCGCCTCGGCCCCATGTTCGAGAAGATCTCCGCGCACGTGGACGGCGTCCCCTGCTGCACCCACGTGGGCGCCGACGGTGCGGGCCACTTCGTGAAGATGGTCCACAACGGCATCGAGTACGCGGACATGCAGGTCATCTCCGAGGCCTACGACATGATGTCGAAGGCCCTGGGCATGGGCGCCTCCGAGATCGGCGACGTCTTCGCCGAGTGGAACAAGGGCGACCTGGAGTCCTTCCTCATCGAGATCACCGCCGAGGTGCTCCACCACACCGACCAGACCTCCGGCAAGCCCTTCGTCGACGTCATCCTCGACCAGGCCGCCCAGAAGGGCACCGGCGCCTGGACCGTGCAGACGGCCCTGGACCTCGGTGTCCCGGTCACCGGCATCGCCGAGGCCACCTTCGCCCGCTCCACCTCCGGCTCGACCCCGCAGCGCGAGGCCGCCCGCGGCGTGCTCAAGGGCGAGGAGCAGACCCTCGAGATCGCCGATCCGAAGCAGTTCATCGACGACCTCCAGAAGGCGCTGTACGCCGCGAAGCTGGTCTCGTACTCGCAGGGCTTCGACGAGATCGCCAAGGGCGCCGACGAGTACGGCTGGGACATCACCCTCGGCGACATGGCCGCGATCTGGCGCGAGG
>DAHVRS010000132.1 GCA_027322375.1 Brachybacterium sp.
AGGACCTGGTGCAGGAGACCCTGGTGCTGGCATGGCGCCGACTGCACCTGCTCGAGGAGCCGGCCGCGTTCCGCGGCTGGGTCGCCCGGATCTGCTCCCGCTCCGCGACCGACGTGGTGCGGCGACGCGCCCGCCGCGCCACCGCCCCCGCGGCCGCCGAGGATCTCGAGCCCGCGCTCGAGAGCTCCCCGGACGCCGCGCGGACCGATCGCGGCGCTGCGGCCGACCCCGCCCGCAGCGCCCTGGTCAACGCCCAGATGAGCGCCCTGGCCCGAGTGCTCGAGACGCTCGACCCGGCGATGCGCCTGTGCTGGGTGCTGAGGGAGGTCGACGGGATGTCCTATCGCGAGATCTGCAGCGCCGTCGACGCCTCGGAGCCCACGGTGAGAGGCCGGATCGCCCGTGCCCGCGCCCGCATCGTCAAAGAGATGGAGGAATGGAGGTGACCCCGATGCCGCACCCCGCAGACCACGACCCGGAGCAGTCCGCTCCTCCGGGGCCCGATCGCCCGCGCCGCGACGCCGACGGGGAGAACCCCGCCGCGACCCGGCGCTACCTGGACCTGATCCGCACGACGCACGAGGAGTGGGACCGCCTGGAGAGGGCCGGGGACAGCTCGGTGCAGCTCTCCGGCTCCGCCCTCGCCGCGGTCAAGGAGTCGGTGCGCGCCGACGCCCGCCACGGCGCGCACGTGCACATGCCGCCCACACCGGCCGGCCCGTTCACCGTGTCCGAGCTGACCCTGCGCACGCTCGTGCGTCGCGAGATCGACGCGATCCCCGGCGCGAGGGCGCTGCGCACCACCTTCGAGCACGAGGAGGACGGCGCCGCGGAGCGCCGCACCCGCGGACTGCCCACCAGGGCGCGCTGCCGAGTGTCGGCGCTCCTGGGGACCCCGGACCTGCCCGGCCTCGCCGAGCGGATCCGCGAGGCGGTGCATCGCGCCGCCGAGACCGAGCTGGGCCTGACCGGCCTCACCGTCGACGTCCACATCGAGGACCTCCATGAGCACTGACCCCGCCCCCACCGACCCTGCAACCCTCCGCACCGTCCCTGCCGCGGCCGACCCGGTGGGAGCGCTCGCCCCGCCCGCCCCCCGCGTCGACGTCGCCGACCTCGTCGGCGCGGTCACGGCCGTGCCGGGGGTGAGCGGCCTGGAACCGGGGATCGCGACGGCCCTGCGCACCCTCGATGCGCGGCTGCGCCGCAGCGACGCCTCCTCCGCCCGCTACGGGCTGGTCGTCGACCGCGACAGCGGGGAGGTGACCGTCGAGATCGGCGTGGAGGGGCCACTGCCCGTGCGCCGCATCGTCGAGGACGTCCAGCGCACCGTCCAGCGGGCGGTGTCCGGGGCGGCGGCCGAGGACACGGACCCGCGGGGCGGCACCGCCGTCGGCGCCGATCCGGATCGTCCCGCCCCAGACGTGCCGCGGGTGCTCGTGCGGGTGCAGTCCCTCTCGACCCCCTGACCCCCGGTCCCTCGACCCGAGCAGTCCCCCGGGCCCACCGCTCCGCTGCCGGGCCTCCCGGTCCGAGGCGGGTGCGGCACAATGACGGCAGACACCGTCGTCGCCGCCGGGAGGCATCCATGTCCGAGATCGTCATCGTCGCCGCTGCTCGCACCGCCCAGGGCCGGCTCCAGGGGGCGCTGTCCTCCTTCTCCGCCCCGCAGCTGGGTGCGTGCGCGATCCAGGGGGCGCTCGAGCGCGGCGGGATCGACCCTGCCGCGGTGGACGCCGTGATCATGGGGCAGGTGCTGCCGGCCGGCTCCGGCCAGAACCCCGCCCGGCAGGCCGCGCTCGGCGCCGGGATCGGCTGGGCCACCCCCGCGCACAGCGTGAACAAGGTGTGCCTCTCGGGCCTGACCGCTGTGATCGATGCGGCGCGGATGATCGCCTCCGGGGACGCGGAGGTCGTGGTCGCCGGCGGCATGGAGTCGATGTCCCAGGCCCCTCACCTGCTGATGGGCTCCCGCGCCGGCTGGAAGTACGGGGCGGTCGAGGCGCTGGACCACATGGCGCATGACGGGCTCACCGACGCGCAGGACGGCGTGTCCATGGGCGAGTCCACCGAGCGCCACAACCCCCGCTTCGACGTGACGCGCGAGGACCAGGACCGGGTCGCGGCGCTGTCCCATCAGCGCGCGGCCGCCGCGGCGGAGCTGCTCGCTGCGGAGATCGTCCCGGTCTCCGTGCCGCAGCGGCGCGGGGAGCCGCTCCAGGTCACGGCCGACGAGGGCATCCGGCCCGACACCACCGAGGAGTCCCTCGCCCGCCTGCGCCCCGCCTTCGCCGAGGGCGGCACGATCACCGCCGGGAACTCCTCCCAGATCTCCGACGGCGCGGCCGCGCTGGTGCTCACCACCTCGGCGCGCGCCGATGCCGAGGGATGGCAGGTCATGGCCCGTCTCGGCGCGAACGGGCAGACCGCGGGGCCCGACAGCTCCCTGCAGGCCCAGCCGGCCGACGCGATCGCGCGGGCGCTGCAGAAGCAGGGGATCGCCGCCGCGGACCTGGACCTCATCGAGATCAACGAGGCCTTCGGCGCCGTGGTCGCCCACTCGCAGCGCGCGCTCGGCGTCCCCGAGGAGATCGTCAACGTGCACGGCGGCGGGATCGCGCTCGGCCACCCGATCGGCGCCTCCGGGACCCGGCTCGTGGTGCACATGGCGCATGAGCTGGTCCGGCGCGGCAGCGGCACCGTCGCGGTGGGGCTGTGCGGCGGGGGCGGCCAGGGCGAGGCGCTCGTGCTGCTGCGGTGACCGGTTCGGAGAAGAGGGGGCCGATGCATCCCGGCCAGCTCGTGCTCACCGCGCAGACCGCAGCACAGCTGATCACGAACCTGCTGCCCGGCACGGATCCCCGGTCGATCCGGCTGCTGGAGACCTCGGCGACCACGAGCACCGTGGTGCGGATCGGGGCGGATCTCGCGGCACGTTTCCCGCTCGAACCGTCGGACCCGGAGGCCGCGCGGCGGACTCTTGCGGCGGAGCATGAGGCGATGGCCGAGTTCGCGGCTCTCAGCTCGCTGCCTGCCCCGGAGCCGGTCGCGCTCGGGGAGCCGTCGGCCGCGTTTCCGATGCCGTGGTCGGTGCAGACCTGGGTGTCCGGCGAGGTCGCGGACCCGCAGGTGATCGCAGGCTCCGACGCTGCGGCGGAGGACCTCGCCACCCTGCTCCTCACGCTGCGCGCCGCCCCGACCGGGGGCCGGCGCTTCACCGGTCCCGGCCGCGGCGGCGAGCTCACCGCGCATGAGGACTGGGTGCGCGAATGCCTCGCCCGCTCCCGCGAGATGCTGCCCGTGAACGCCCTCACCGCGCGCTGGGAGCAGTGGCGCACCCTCGAGCGACGGGCTCCGGACGTGATGAGCCACCGCGACCTCATCCCCGCGAACCTGCTCACCGCGGGCGGGCGACTCGTCGGCGTGCTCGATGCCGGTGGATGCTCCCCCGCCGATCCGGCGCTGGACCTCGCGGGTGCCTGGCACCTGCTGGACGCGCCGCGCCGGCAGCGACTGCGGGAGCGCCTGGGCTCCTCGGACCTCGAATGGGAGCGCGGGGCGGCCTGGGCGTTCGTGCAGGCCATCGGGCTCGTCTGGTACTACGAGCACTCGAATCCGACTCTGGCCGAGCTCGGCCGCTCCACGCTCCACCGCCTGCTGGAGGAACCTGGCGTCGGATAAACGCTGGCCTCGCGGCGTGACCGTCCGGAGGATGGCCGCATGAGCACGTCACCGACCGACGGAACCATCCACCAGCACCCGCTCGCCTATCTGCTCGGGCTCTAGGGCGTCGCCCTGATGCGCGCCTTCGCCGGCGATCACGACCGCGCCTTCACCGCGGCCCGGCTCGTCGAGGCGCGGGCGCTCCTGGACAGCGCAGAGGAGCTCAGGGACGGGGTCGACGTCAGCCGGCGTCGGCCATGAGCCCGGCGACCAGCTGAGCGGGATATCCCGCCACCGACCGTTCCGCATCGAACAGCATCCGGTAGATCAGCGGTGCGACCAGCCGCTCGAGGACCTGCTCGGAGGTCGGCGAGATGCGCTCGGGGAACCGCCCCAGGATGATGTCCACCGACTCGGCGGCGTGCTGCGAGCACCGGGAGGTGTTGCGCCCGGTCTCGTCCCCGGCGAGGACATCGGCGATGTAGCTGCGCCCGGGACCGGAGGAGAGCTCCTCGGCGTACTGCTCCCCCCAGGCCACGAGGTCGCCCTCGAGGGATCCGGTGGAGGCGGCGGGCGGGTTCTCCCGGATCCTGTCCGCGGCGACGTCGGAGAGCAGCTGGGCGAG
>DAHVRS010000146.1 GCA_027322375.1 Brachybacterium sp.
TCCCGTGAAGGAGCAGGGAAAGCGCACCGGGACCTACGAGGAGCAGGTGCTCGCCGCACCGGGTGACTGGGGGTCGCGAACTTCCGCATTCCGGCCCTCGCCGTCGCCCCGAACGGCGACCTGCTCGCCGCCTTCGACAAGCGCCCTTGGCACGGCGACTCCCCCGCCCCGAACTCGATCTGGCAGCGCCGCTCCACCGACGGCGGCCGCACCTGGGGCGAGCCCGAGGTGGTCCGCGCCGGCAACGAGTCCACCGTCCCCGGCGAGAAGACCGGCTACTCCGATCCCTCCTATGTGGTGGACCGCGAGACCGGCACGATCTTCCTGTTCTGCGTCTACTCGAAGGACGCTGGGATCTGGGACGGCGTGTACGGCAATGACGACGAAGATCGCATGGTCACCAGTGCGAACCTCTCCGTCAGCTACGACTCGGGCCTGACCTGGGAGCACCGCTCGGTGACCGAGGTCGCGAAGCCCGAGGACTGCCGCGCCATGTTCGCCTCCTCCGGCGCCGGCATCCAGATGCGCTACGGGAGGCACAAGGGCCGCCTCGTCCAGCAGTACGCGGGCTTCTTCCGCGACCGCGAGGACGGCCAGAAGGTGTGCGCCTATTCCGTCTACTCCGACGATCACGGCGAGACCTGGCAGATGGGCACGCCCGTCGGCACCGAGATGGACGAGAACAAGGTGGCCGAGCTCTCCGACGGCACCCTGATGATGAACTCCCGCGAGAACGTGCGCACAGGGCATCGCTGGGTGGCGTACAGCCACGACGGCGGCGAGACCTGGGAGGACCTCCACCGCGATCCCTCCCTCACGGACCCGGGCAACAACGCCCAGCTCTCCCGCGCCTACCCGGACGCCCCGCAGGGCTCCGCGAAGGCGAAGGTGCTGCTGTTCTCCCACGCCGACCACGTCCCGCACGATCGCCTGAACGGCACGGTCGAGATCTCCACGGACGACGGCGTGACCTGGGAGCGCAAGCGCGTCTTCGCCCCGGCGCCTGCCAGTACTCGGTGATCATCCCGATCGGCCGCGACGAGTTCCTCCTCGCCTACGAGGGCGAGCAGGAGACGATCATGATCGCGCGCCTGGACATGGACTGGATCCTGTCCCGATGATCCGCCTCGGCTCCACCCCCGCGGCGGAGTCCTCGCTCGCGCTCCCCTCGGCCCCCGTGGACCACACGGTCCTCGCGCGGGCCGGGGAGGGGCCCTGGCCCCGGTACCGGATCGTGGGCCTCGTGCACCTCGGCGGCGGGGAGCTCCTCGCCGCCTTCGACGGGCGCGAGACCGGGCAGGACGTCCCCGACCCGACAGGCCTCCTGCAGCGCCGTTCCCTGGACGGGGCCGCACCTGGGGCCCGCTCGAGACGCTGCGCGACGCGGACCGCGAGGCTCGTGTCTCCTACTGTGATCCGAGCCTGATCCACGATCCGGGCAGCGGCCGGCTGTTCGCCTTCCACACCCGGGCGCAGCAGCGCGGGGTGTGGGATGCGGTCGCGGGCACGGACGATGCGGACCGTGACGTGATGGGCTCGGCCGTGGGCGTCTCCGAGGACGGTGGCCGCTCCTGGGCGTTCCACTCCCTCACCGCGATCGCCGCACCGCCGGAGGAGATCCGCACTGCCTTCCCCACCTCCGGGGCGGGGATCGTGCTGCGCTTCGGCCCGCACGCGGGCCGGATCCTCCAGCCGTACTGCGGCTGGTTCCGTCCCGGTGCCGCGGGCGACGGACCGACGGGCGGCGAAGTGGTGCGCTCGTACGTGCTCTGCTCCGACGACCACGGCGAGACCTGGCACCGGGGCGCGCCCGTGGGCGAGGACATGGATGAGACGACGATCGTCGAGCTCTCCGACGAGCGGGTCCTGCTGAACTCGCGCGATCACGCCCGCGGTGGGCACCGGCGGATCGCCGTCTCCGCCGACGGCGGCGCGAGCTGGGAGGACCTCGGTGTCGATCAGCAGTTCGTGGATCCGGGGAACAACGCCCAGCTCGCTGCCCGGTTCCCGGATGCGCCCGAGGGCGATCCGCGGGCGCAAGAGCTGCTGTTCACGAACTCCCGCGACCTCTTCGCCCGCCAGCGCGGCACGCTGAGCGTCTCGCACGACGACGGCGCCACCTGGCAGGAAGCGCTGATCTTCGAGCCGGGGCCGCTGGACTACTCGGTGGTGCAGGCGCTGGAGGGCGGCGCGGTGGGGATCCTCTGGGAGGTCGAGGCGCGCGAGATCCGCTTCGCCCGCCTCGAGGCGGAGGAGCTCCCCGCAGCCTGAGGCACACCGCGCTGAGGCGCGGCGCTCTGAGGCACAGCGCCCGAGCACAGCGAAAGGGGGCGGCGGCACCGTGATGGTGCCGCCGCCCCCTCCCTGTGTCAGGGGAAGGGATCAGCCCTTGCCGTTCCCCTTGCCCTTGCCGTTCCCCTTGCCCTTTCCGTTGCCGTTGTTCCCGGGCGCGTCAGCCTGCGCGATCGTGAACTGCGGGCTCCTGAGAGTCTCCCAGTGCTCCGGGTTCGCCGGATCACCGAGGGGCTTCAGAACACGCAGCTCCATCACGTAGGTGCCGTCCTTGACGCTCTTGCGCTTGTCGTTCTTCAGCGCGTAGCTGCCGTCCCAGCCGTAGATCTCCGGCTCGGCGGAGCGGCCCAGGTGGTCGGCGGCGTCGACCGTGCCCACGGAGGGGTTCACTTCCTGGAGCTTCCCGGCCGGGTTGACCTTGTAGGCCTGCACCTCGAGGCGCTCGGCGGGGTAGGCGAGGAAGTAGGCGAAGTACGGGACATCGCCGTCCTTCATGGTGAAGACGTGGCCGTCCTCCTCCACCGGGGAGATACTGCCCGTGCCGTCATCCGCGGCGAACCAGGGGAAGCCGTAGTCGCCGTAGCCGTCGAGGACGGTCAGCGCCTGGTAGTCGCCGGAGAGACCGGCGAAGGGCACCACGAGGTCGTCATCCGCACCGGTGAGCGTGAGCCAGCCGCCGTAGATGATCCCGTCCTCGCCGAAGTCCTCACCGAGAGTCACAGTGACGTCGGTGCTCCCGTGCGCGGGAACGGTGACGGTGTCCCCGGGCAGCTCAGCGGTTCCCGGAGCGTCGTAGAACTCCGGGTCGTAGGTCGTGGGACCGGTAGCGATGCCGTTCTCGATGCCGAGGTCGTAGGTGACCTCGGTGTCCGCGTCATTGGTCACCGTGACGGTGACAGTCTGCGGCCCGTTCTCGCCCTCACCGAGGGAGATCGAGGGCTGCGTGATCGTGGTCGTGGTGTGCACGGCCTCGACCATGTCCAGCAGGCCCGCGCCCTGACGGTGCACCGGCTCGAGGAAGCCCGCATCGGGGACCAGCGACCAGTCCAGCGGATCCGCGGTGTTCATCATCGCGGCCTTGACGCCGGCGGGGTCGAGCTCGGGCTTCGCCTGCAGCAGCAGTGCCGCGGCGCCCGCGACATGCGGCGACGCCATCGAGGTGCCGGACATGCTGGCGTGACCGCCCTGCTCGAGCGGGACGGTGGACCAGATCGAGCCACCGGGGGCGGCGATGTCCGGCTTCAGCTCGAGCTCGGCGGTGAGGCCGTAGGAGGAGAAGTCCGAGACCTGACCAGCCGTCTCGTTCTCGAGGACGGTGGAGCCCTCCTGCCAGGTCCAGGTCACATCCTCGGCGGCGAGCGCCTCCT
>DAHVRS010000175.1 GCA_027322375.1 Brachybacterium sp.
GCGGGTGGTGGAGGGCGAGCACGGTCCCACCGGCGGCGGGTGTCCCGAGCACGCCGCGCAGCCAGGTCAGCTGCGCGTCCTCGAGGTGGCCGTAACCGGCGCCGGGCACGCTCGTGTCCAGCACGACGATGCGCCCACCGCCGGCGAGCTCCACCACGCGGTCCTGCCGCTGCGCCTCCCGCTCCCCCGGCGCGATCGCCTGCCCGTAGACGGCGGAGACGTCGTGGTTGCCCATGACGACCACGAGCGGAGCCCCGAGCGCGGCGGCGAAGGGGTCGAGGATCTCGTGGAGCAGCCGGTAGCTCTCCGCGCTCCCGTCCTCGGAGGCATCACCGGTGTGCACTACGGCGTCGATCCCAGCAGTGTCGTCCTGTGCTGAGCCCGGTCCAGCAAGGCCCTCGAGGCGCGCGAGCAGGCCGCGCAGCGCCGCGGTCGTGTCGATCCGGTCGTAGTGGCGGGCGGCCGGGTCGCCGTAGAGGTGCGTGTCGGTGAGGTGGAGGATGCGCATGAAGGGCACCGTAGCCCCGCGAGGTGGCCGGGAGGTGTCCTGC
The DNA here is from genome assembly GCA_027322375.1 of Brachybacterium sp. Lineage (GTDB taxonomy): Bacteria > Actinomycetota > Actinomycetes > Actinomycetales > Dermabacteraceae > Brachybacterium. Next base: position 552 of record DAHVRS010000175.1, read on the forward strand.
GGACGCTGAGCTACCCCAGTGCCCCGACCCACTCCGTGCCGCCATCGGTGAAGACCTGGTGCTTCCACACGGGCACCCGCTGCTTCACGGTGTCCACGAGCTCGTCGCAGGCGACGAAGGCCTGCTTGCGGTGTGGGGCGGCGACGGCGCAGGCGAGCGCGCAGTCCCCGATCTCGAGCGGGCCCACCCGATGCGCGACCGCGATGAGGGTGTCCGGATAGCGCTCGGCGATCTCGGCGGCGACCTCGGCGATCACGGCATCGGCCGAGGGGTGGGCGCTGTACTCCAGGCGCTCCACACCGCGCCCGCCGTCGTGGTCGCGGACCACGCCGTCGAAGGTGACGACCCCACCGCAGCGGTGATCGGCCACGGCCTCCGCCATTGCGGCGACGGAGATCGGGGCCTCGTCGACCGAGGCGTGGCGGACCCGCTCCGCGGCTGCGTCCATCGCGGGATCCCCCTCGATGCGCAACCCGCGCGCCTCAGCGTCGCCGGGCGCATCGAAGACGGTCGCACCGCGCGTCGGATCGGCGGTCGACGGGGGTGACGATGGGTCGCCCTCGTGGCCGCCGCCGTCGCGCTGCTCGAGCAGGTGGTCCAGGACGGGATCGAGCACGGCGATGCCGTCGCGCACCCCGCCGCGGGAGCCGGGCAGGTTCACCACGAGGGTCCGCCCGTTCATGCCCGCGAGGCCGCGGCTGAGCAGGGCGGTCGCGGTGCTCTCCTCGCCGCGGCGGCGCACCGCCTCGAGCAGTCCCGGCATCTCCCGCTCGATGAACGGTGCGGTCTGCTCGGGGGTGACGTCGGTGGGGCTGATGCCGGTGCCGCCGGAGGTGATGACCACGTCGGGGCTGCTGGCGAGCGCGGCGGCGAGCGCGCGACCCACCTCGGGACCGTCGGCGACGACCTCCTTGCGCACGGGGTCCAGGCCGCGTCCGCGCAGCCACTGCTCGAGCATCGGTCCGGTGCGGTCCTCGTAGGTGCCGTCGGCCGCGCGAGTCGAGGCGATGAGCACGACGGCGCCGCCGCGCAGGCGGGGCGGATGCTGCGGGTCCTCGCGCACGGTGCAGTCCGCGTCGGTGCGCTGAGCGGGCATGCGCCTCATCGCTCCTCCTCCCCTGGCTCCTCCTCGCGGCGCCAGTCGCCGCTCTTGCCGCCGGCCTTCGCCATGACCTGCACCTGCTCGATGACGGCGAGGTGATCGACGGCTTTGATCATGTCGTAGAGGGTGAGTGCGGCGGTGCCCGCAGCGGTCAGCGCCTCCATCTCCACGCCCGTGACGCCCTTGGTGCGGACGGTCGCGGTGATCTCGACGTGGTCTCCGCGCGGGGCGAGATCCACCTCGATCCCGGTCAGCGGCAGCGGATGGCACAGCGGGATCAGGTCGCTGGTGCGCTTGGCGCCCATGATCCCGGCCAGACGCGCGGTCGCGAGCGCCTCGCCCTTGGGCAGCTCGCCGCTCGCGATCCGGTCCACGACGTCCTCACGGGTGCGCAGCACGGCGCGAGCGGTCGCGGTGCGCGAGGTGACCTGCTTGGCGGTGACGTCGACCATGTGGGCGGAGCCGTCGGCCCGGACGTGCGAGAGGCCGGGTCCTGGAGCTGTCTCGGGGGTCGAGGGATCGGGGGTCATGAGTCTCCTCCGGGGATCAGCAGGGTCTCGAGCAGGTCGCCGTCGCGCACGGAGTCGACACCGACGGGGATGATCGCGAGCGCGTCCGCCGCGGCGTACCCGCCGATGAGATGCGAGGATGCGCCGGCGACGAGCCGCACCGCACCGGACGGCAGCACTCGGGCGCGCCGGTACTGGGCGAGCGCAGGCGGGGACGTCTCGGGCTCCTCGAGCCGGGCGGGCAGGCGCAGCCGGCGCCGGGGCGGGGCGCCGAGGGCGGGGCGGGCGATGAGCTCGCAGCTCAGCAGCGCGGAGACGGGGTTGCCGGGGAAGGCGAGCCAGGGGACGCGGCGCCCGTCCACCTCGAGAGTGCCGATGCCCTGCGGGCCGCCGGGCTGCATCGCGAGGGTCGGGAAGGCGAGGACGGCGCCGGGCAGCTCGGCGGCCTGGCGCACCACCTCGACCGCGCCCATGCTCACGCCGCCGCTGGTGACCACGAGGTCCGCGTCGTGGGCCATGATCTGGTCGCGCAGGTGCGCGAGGAGCGCGGCAGGGTCATCGGGCACGGCGTCGCGATGGACCACCTCGGCACCCGCCTCGGTGAGCGCGGCGGCGAGGCCGGGCCCGTTCGCATCGTGCCTCGTCCCCGCGGCGAGCTCGACTCTGGTGTCCTTCCCCGCACCCTCCTCGGGCACGACGCCCGAGCTGACCTCGGAGCCGGTGGACAGGACGATCACGCGCACCGGGGCGTGGACCTCCACCTCCCGCAGCCCGCAGGCGGCGAGGTGCGCGATACGGGCGGGGGTGAGCAGGCGGTCCTCGCGCAGCACGGTGTCGCCGCGGCGGGTGTCCGAACCGGCCTCGCGCACGAAGCGTCCGGGGGCGGTCGAGGCAGGGGCGAGGGTCACGGTCTCTGCGGCAGCAGTCCCGGGGGTGAAGCATCCCGGCGCGCTCTCCTCGACGGGGATGACGAGCTCCGCGCCGGCGGGCAGCGCCGCGCCGGTCATGATCGGGCGGGCGGTGCCCGGGGCGAGGGTCGAGGGTGCGCTGCCAGCGGCGATCATCGGCCCGAGCGGGAGGGTCACCTCGGCGCCGTCCACGGCGAGGTCCTGGGCGGCGACCGCGTAGCCGTCCATCTGGGAGTCGTCCAGGCCCGGCACGTCCACGAGGGCGCGCAGGCTGCGGGCGGCGACGCGTCCGCTCGCCGCGCCGTCCAATGCGATCACCTCGCGCGAGCGCACCGGCGCGAGCAGGGCGACCGCATCGGCGACATGATCCATGAGCGGCATCCTGCGGGCTGCGGACTTCACATGCACTCCCTGCTCCTGGGGCCTCGATCCCCGGCCTGGACCGGGCCGGTCCCCGGCTCCTCGCGCCGCGGAATCGACACTCTCCCAGGATAGGCGCGGCCGCGCACGCCGGGGCGGTCCCGCGAAGGTCCCGGCCCTCCCCCGCGCTTCGCCACCTATCCTGGGGAGGACGGCCCTCTCCCCGGGCCGCAGCCGAGGAGGTGAGCAGATGGCACCGCGCCGGATCGCGCTGGGGATGCCCACGCCGCGACGCACCGATGATGCCGCCGCCCTGCCGGATACCTCCGACCGGCCCGAGACTCCCGCGCTCCTGGACCGCTTCGGCCGCGAGGCGAGCGATCTGCGGATGTCGCTGACGGACTTCTGCAACCTGCGCTGCACCTACTGCATGCCCGAGGCGGGCATGGTGTTCCTCAAGAAGGACCAGCTGCTCTCCGTCGAGGAGATCGTGCGCCTGGTCCGCATCGGAGTGGAGCGGCTCGGGATCACGCAGGTGCGCTTCACCGGCGGCGAGCCGCTGACCCGCCCCGATCTCGAGGAGATCATCGCCGGGGTCGCCGCGCTCGAGCACCGCCCCGATATCTCGCTCACCACGAACGCGATCGGGCTGGATCACCGGGCCGGGCCGCTGCGCGAGGCGGGCCTGGACCGGATCAACGTCTCGCTGGACTCCGTGGTCTCCGAGACCTTCGAGCGCCTCACCCGGCGCCCCCTCCTGCACCGTGTCCTCGCCGGGATCGACGGGGCGCGCGAGGCGGGGCTCGACCCGATCAAGGTCAACGCCGTGCTGCTGCCGGGCGTGAACGACCACGAGCTGCCGGACCTGCTGGAC
>DAHVRS010000197.1 GCA_027322375.1 Brachybacterium sp.
GAGATGAACAGCCTCAGCTGCCGCATGCACGAAGTCTCCTAGGAGGGACCCCCATGAAACCGATCGACTGGAACGATCCCGCACGCGCCCAGAACCGCACCGTCGACGAGATCCGAGCCCGCGGCGCGATCTTCAACATCAACCACGGCATCGAGGTGGAGGACGGGGACGGCTGCACGACGCGCCTCATCGGCTTCCCGGGCAACGGGACGCGGATGGTCAGCTTCCACCTCCTGACCCACTCCCCCGGCGGCTCCTACGCCATGCACCGCCACCTGATCTCCGAGGAGAGCCTGATCTGCGTGCGCGGCCGCGGCGAGGTGAACCTGGGGCGCGGCTTCGTGCCGGTCTCCGCAGGAAACTTCGTCTACGTCCCGGCCGGGGTCGAGCATGCGACGCGCTGCCCCAAGGACGCGGACGGGGATTTCGTCGTGCTCTCCTACCACTGCCCGCCGGCCCTCGAGTACTACCAGACGCTCGGCCTCTTCAAGAACGGCGCGTTCGACCGCGCCGCGATCGACGAGGCGATGCTCGCCGCAAGGCCCGGCAACATCCCGAGCGAGTGCCTCATGCAGGAGAACGAGCTTGGCGGGGCTGAGCGCGGGGAGCAGAAGGGCCCCGAGCGCGTCTCACGCGAGGGCGGCGTCTTCAACATGTACCGCGGCGCCCACTACACCCAGAACGGCGGGCTGATGCGCTTCGTGCTCTGGCCCGGCGGCGGCACGCGCCTCGTCGCGCAGCACATCGCCTTCCACGAGCCGGGCGTCGCGTTCCGGCCGCACGTCCACCCGGTCTCGGAGGACTGCGTCTTCGTGGCGGCCGGGCGCGGCGCGTGCTACCTCGAGAGCCGCTGGGTCGACACGCAGGCGGGCGACATCCTCTACGCCCCGGCGCTCGTGCGCCACGGCACCGCCGCCTGGCCGGACGCGACCGAGACGTTCATCTGCACCGGCTGCGCCTCGCCGCCGCAGTTCGACCTGTACGAGCACGCGGGCTACCTCAAGGACGGGCGCTTCACGGAGTTCGCCTGGAAGTAGCGGAGACCGCAAAGGAGGAACCGCAGATGGCGAAGGGTACTGGACTCGAGTTCTACAGTCTGAGCCACCCCTGGGGCGCGGGCGCGCCGCTCTGGCCCTACTTCCCGGACATCAAGATCGAGCGCTTCCACTACCACGCGAAGTCCGGCGTGCTCTCGCAGCAGATCACGACCTTCATGCACTGCACGACCCACATGGACGCGCCGGCGCACGTGATCGAGGGGACCCCGTTCGTCGACGAGATCCCGCTCGAGTCGTGCTTCGGCACCGGCGTCGTCGTCTCCATCCCCAAGGGCAAGTGGGAAGTGATCACGCCGGAGGACCTCGAGCGTGCGCGCCCGGAGATCCAGTCCGGCGACTTCGTGATCATCAACACCGGCTGGCACAAGTACTACGGCGACAACCGCAAGTACTTCGTCGAGTCGCCCGGCCTCTACAAGGAAGCGGGCATCTGGCTCAGGGAGCGCGGCGTGAAGGGCGTCGGCGTCGACAACCATGCGCTCGACCACCCGCTCGGGACCGCGATCGGGCCGCAGCCGAACGGTCCGCTCGTGCCGAGCACCCTGAAGGAGTACAAGGAGATGACCGGCCGCGAGGCGAGCGCGGACTTCCCGGACTGGGAGCCCTGCCACCGCCAGCTCTTGGGGAGCGGCATCGTCGGCATCGAGAACGTCGGCGGCGACATCGACCTCGTCACCGGCAAGCGCGTCACGATCGCCGCCTTCCCCTGGCGCTGGGTGGGCGGGGACGGCTGTATCATCCGGCTCGTGGCCATGCTCGACCCGCACGGAGACTTCCGCATCGAACAGGGGAGTGCACGCTGATGAAGGTCACGCGCCTGAAGGACGCCAAGCCGTATCCGGTGACGAAGCACTTCGCGTGCACGCCGCTGCGCCTGCAGGGCGGGGATGCGAGCCCCGTCCAGAACTTTACGGTCGGGCTCTCGCACTTCCTGCCCGCCGGCGGCGCCGAGCGCGACGCCGGCCCGCTCGAGAAGGTTTACGTCGTGGTCTCGGGTGAGATCACCGTCGTCATGGACGACGCGGAGACGACGCTCGGGCCGCTCGACTCGATCTACATCGGCCCCGGAGAGATGCGCTCGATCGAGAACCGCACCAACCTGCCGGCGAGCATGCTCGTGATCATGCCGGTGCCCGGGGGGCAGGCGAAGTGAGCGCGCAGCTCGCGTGGGACGGGGTCTCGCACCCCTCGGCTCTCTTCGACGTCTCGGGCCGCTCCGCGCTCGTCGTCGGCGCCACTGGAGCCTTCGGCCAGATGGCGGCCCGCGCGCTCGCCGCGGGCGGCGCGAGGCTCACCCTGACGGGCGCGAACCGGGAGAAGCTCGAGGAACTCGCGAAGAGCCTGCGCTCGCGCGGCGCCGCGGTGGAGGTCGTGGCGCGCCGGCCGGAATCGGACGACGACGCAGGGGCGATGGTCTCGGCCGCCGCCAAAGCGTACGGGCGCCTTGACATCCTCGTCGTCGCGTCTGGCCTCAACAAGGTCGCGCCGACCGTCGAGCAGCCCGTCGAGGACTGGGACGCGGTGATGTCCGCGAACGTCAAGGGACCGTGGCTCGCATGCCGCGCGGCCGGACGGCAGTTCCTGCGCCAGGGCGGCGGCGGCAAGATCGTCCTCCTCTCGTCGACGCGGGGGCGGCTCGGCCACCCGGCCGGCTACGCCGCCTACTGCCCTTCGAAGGCGGCGGTCGACCTGCTCGCCAAGACGCTCGCCACGGAGTGGGGCCCGCAGGGGATCAACGTCAACGCGATCGCGCCGACCGTCTTCCGCTCGGACCTCACGGCATGGATGTACGCCGAGGAGGGGCCCGGCGCCGTGACGCGCCAGGCGATGCTGAGCCGCATCCCGCTCGGGCGCCTCGCGGAGCCCGAGGACTTCGCGGGCGCGCTCCTCTACCTCGTCTCGCGGGCGTCGGACTTCTGCACGGGGCAGGTCCTCTACGTGGACGGCGGGTACACCGCCGGTTAGGGGAAGCCCGCTGGGCGGCGGGGCGATCTTTCCGGGGACTTCCCGGGCCGCTCGCCCCGCCGAGCCCGTGGATGGGCGCGGCGGTGGCCCGAGGCCGCCGCCGCAGGATCGGAGGAGGAGACCTTCGAGTGGCCAGAGCGCGCATCGACGGCCCAGTCACCGGCGTGCAGGTGATCGCCAAGGCGGCGGAGATCCTGCGCGCGCTGGAAGCGGAACCGGATGGACTCAGCATCCGGCGGCTCTCCGAGCGGCTCGGCCTGCCGAGATCCACGGTCCACCGCATCGTCGCGGCGCTGCAGCAGGAGCGGCTCGTGGCGAGTGCGTCGCCCCAGGGGCGCGCCGGCCTCGGCCCCGGCCTCTACCGGCTCGCGGCGGCGAGCCTGAAGAGCATCCGGCAGACGCTCCACCCCTACCTGGAGGAGCTCTCGCGCGCCCTCGGCGAGACGGTCGACCTCGCGATCCTCGAGGCGGACCGGGTGCTGTTCGTCGACCAGGTGCTGGTGCCGCGCAGGCTGCAGGCGGCGTCGGCCGTCGGCACCTACTTCCCGACCTACTGCACGGCGAACGGCAAGGCGCTCCTTTCGGAGCTGCCGCTCGAGGAGGTCGAGCGGCTCGTCCCGTCGGAGCTGCCGTCGTGCAGCCAGATTGTCTGGCGGCCGCGGGAGGCCCTCTTGCGGGAACTCGCCGCGGTGCGCCACACGCACATCGCCTACGACCGAGAGGAGCACACGCTCGGCATCTGCGGCGTCGGGTGCGCCGTGCGCGACGCGTTTGGGCGCCTCGCCGCCATCTCCGTGCCGGTGCCGCGCCAGCGCTTTTCGGGCAGCGAGGAGCGGATTGCGGCGCAGCTTTTGCGCGTGCGCGCACAGATCCTGAAGGACATGGGGGAGGAGTAGGTCCCGCGCGGGGCCGCATCCCCAGGGGAGGTGCCCGGATGCTTCGGGACGCGGTGGGCGTCGTCGGCCTCGGACGGATGGGCGGGAACATCGCCCGCCGGCTGAAGGACAGGGGCTTTCGGGTCGCGGCCGTCTACGACGCGAGTCCGAAGGTGACACAGGAGCTCGCGGCGGAGCTCTCGACCGCGGCTGCCGACTCTCCCGCCAAGGTCGCGGCGCTCTCGCAGACCGTGCTGACGGCCGTAAGCGACGAGCGCGCGATGGAGGAGATCTACGCCGCCTCGGAGACGAGCCTCCTCGCGGGCGGGCCCGGCCGGCTCTTCGTCAACACGGCGACCGTCTCGCCCGAGACGCACGTCGAGATGGAGCGACGCGCGCTCGCGGCCGGGAGCGAGAGCCTCGAGGCGTGCCTTCTCGGAACGGTGCCGCACGCCCGCTCGGGCGGCCTCTACGTGCTGGCCGCCGGCAGGGAGGGGGCCCTGCGCCGCGCGCAGCCGCTGCTCTCGGCGATCGGCAGCGAGGTGCGCTACGTCGGCCGGGCGGGGGAAGCCGGGAAGGTCAAGGCGATCGTCAACCTCGTGATGAACGTGAACGTCGCGGGACTTGCGGAGGGGCTCGGGCTCGGTGCGGCGCTCGGCATCGACGGCGAGCTGCTGCTCGACACGCTGCGCCATTCCGCGGCGTCGTCGCGCGTCCTCGAGACCCACGCCCAGGCGATGCTCAGGGGGGTCTACGGGCGCTTTCTCACGGCGGAGCACGCAGCGAAGGACGCGCGCATCGCGGACGACCTCGCGCAGGGCGCGGGGCTTCCCCTGCCGCTCGCGGCGGCGGTGCGGGCCCAGTTCGAGCGGATGCTCTCGCAGGGCCTCGGCCAGGAGGACCATGCGGGGGTCGCGCAGCTCACCTTCCCCGGCCGGCTGGGCGAGGGCGCGAGGGAGAGCTGACGCACAGCCGCGATTGCCGGCCGCTTCGTGCGGCGGCGAGGCGAGGAGGGCAGGGCATGGAGAGAGACGGGATCCTCTTCCGGCAGGGCGCTTCGCCGGAGGAGGGAGGGTACCCTGGGTACGGCTACCGCGTCGAGCACGACCTCGGCATGGAGATCGAGCGCGACGTCGCGGTGAGAATGCGGGATGGCGCGCGCATCTTCGTCGACATCTACCGGCCCGAGGGAGGGCGGGACCTGCCGGTTCTGCTCGGCTGGTCGCCCTATGGCAAGCACCCGCACATCAAGTGGGACCTCTTCCCAGGGTCCGGGGTGCAGCCCGGGCAGCTCTCGCCCTATACGCCGTTCGAGGCGCCGGACCCTGTCCGCTGGACCGCGTACGGCTACGCGCTCGCCTTCCCGGACCCGCGCGGCACCTGGAACTCCGAGGGCGGGCAGGCACGCTTTTTCACCCCGAAGGAGTGCGAGGACGCCTACGACCTGATCGAGTGGCTCGCGGCGCAGGAGTGGAGCTCGGGGAAGGTGGGCATGGCGGGCGTCTCCTACCTCGCGATGATGCAGTGGCTCGTCGCGGCCCGAAGGCCGCCGCACCTCGCCGCGATCAACCCGTGGGAGGGGTGCTCCGACCTCTACCGCGAGTTCTTCTTCCACGGGGGCATCCCGAATTCGCGCTTCGTGCGCAACTGGGAGCAGCGCATCCAGCATTCCCGGGTGCCCGTCGAGGACGTCCGCAGGATGATGCGGGCCCACCCGCTGCTCGACGGCTACTGGGCGGAGAAGAGCCCGGACCTCGCGCAGATCGAGGTGCCGGCCTACGTCGTCGCGAGCTGGACCGACCACGGGCTGCACACGCGCGGCACGCTCGAGGCGTACAAGCGGATCTCCTCGCGCGAGAAGTGGCTCGAGATCCACGGGCGCAAGAAGTGGCAGCACTACTACGCGGAGGAGAGCCTTGGGCGCCAGCGCCGCTTCTTCGACCGCTTCCTGCGGGGGCAGGAGGACGCGCTTTCGGACTGGCCGCGGGTGCGCCTCGAGGTGCGCGAGCGCTTCGGGGTCGGGGAGGTGCGCGAGGAGGCGCAGTGG
>DAHVRS010000206.1 GCA_027322375.1 Brachybacterium sp.
GTCTGCTGGACAAGCAGGCGGGCCGGCTGGAGCTGGAACATCTGGGCACCGCCCCGAGCGAGGCGGAGAAGCAGGAGGCGCTCCAGTTCGGCGATCTCGTCATCGACCGGGCCGGCCGCCGCGTGATGCGGGCCGGCACCCCCGCCCATCTCACGCCCACCGAGTTCGACCTGCTGCTGTGCCTCGCGAACGCGCCCGGCACCGTCCTCACCCGCGAGCAGCTGCTCGCGGACGTGTGGGACTGGGTGGATGCGACCGGGACCCGCACCGTCGACTCCCACGTCAAGGCGCTGCGACGGAAGCTCGGGGCGGACCTGGTCCGCACCGTGCACGGCGTCGGCTACGCGCTCGAGATCCCGGCCGAGCCCGAGACGGGCACGGACATCTCCTCGATGCCCACGCCGAACCTGCCGTCCGAGGACGCGTGAGCCCCACGCCCGTCGACGACGGGGCGCCGTCCGCGCACGACGGGCTCCCCCGTCGGCGCGTTCCCGAGCGGCTCGATGTGCGGCCGCTGGACCGCTTCCACTCCTTCAAGGTCAAGCTCGGCGTGCTCGTCGCCGCGACCGTGACCGTCGCCGCCCTGCTCACCCAGCTCAGCATCCGCGCCGGGATCGCACCGCTGCTGGCCCTCCCCCTCGTGGTGATCGCGGCGCTCGTGATCACCCAGGTGCTCGCCCGCGGCATGACCTCGCCGCTGCGGGAGATGACCGGTGCCGCGCAGGCGATGGCCCGCGGCGATTACTCCACGCCGGTGCACATCAGCAGCCGCGACGAGGTGGGCCAGCTCGCCTCCGCCTTCTCCACCATGGCCTCCGAGCTCGAGGAGACCGACCGGATGCGCCGCGACCTCGTCGCGAACGTGTCCCATGAGCTGCGCACCCCCGTCGCGGGGCTCCGCGCCCAGCTCGAGAACCTCGTCGACGGCGTCACCGAGCCGGACCCGGCCGCCCTCGAAGTGGCGCTCACCGAGACCGAGCGGCTCTCGCAGCTGGTCGACCACCTGCTGGACCTGTCCCGGCTCGATGCCGGCGTGGTCGAGCTCGATCTCGAAGAGGTCGAGCTGACGCCCTTCCTCCACGAGGTCGTCGACGCGGCGACACTCGCCACCGGTGGTCGCTCGGTGCGCTGGATCGTGGACGTGGAGCCGGCCGGGCTCACGGTCACGGCCGACGCCGCCCGCCTCCACCAGGTCATCCACAACCTCCTGGAGAACGCCTCGCGTCACTCGCCGAAGGGCGGGCGCATCACCGTCCACGCCGCACGCACCGCCGCCGACGACGGCGTGCTCATCGACGTGCACGACGAAGGCCCCGGCATCGCCCGCGAGGACCGCGACCGGGTCTTCGAGCGCTTCCAGCGCGGGGGCTACGCCGATTCCTCCGGAGGAACCGGACTTGGCCTCGCGATCGCGCGCTGGGCGGTGAGCCTGCACGGGGGGACCATCGAGGTGCTCGATGACCCGCGCGACGAGCACGCTCGCGAGGGGCGCTCCTCACTGATCCGCGTGGTCCTGCCCGATCGCGGCGTCGCGCCGTGACTCCCTTCCGGGGTGATGTCCCCCACCTCGGCTCATCCTCACAGGTCGAGCCCTCGCACGTGGGCCACGACGGGCCCGTCCTGCCGCTAGGCTGGGGCCGATCCGAATCTCTCGACAGTGCGAAGGCTGGCGATCTCAGAGTGTCACAGCAGACACACGACTCCGACTCCTCGGAGTTCGGCCCCAACCAGTGGCTCGTGGACGCGCTCCGCGAGCAGTGGCAGGAGGATCCGTCGAGCGTCGACCCGAGCTGGGCGGAGTACTTCTCCGCCCACGGTGAGGCGGCGCCGAAGGCCACTCCTTCCTCCACGTCGCCCGACGGACCGGCGACCGCCTCCCCTGCGTCGACGACGACGCCGGCGGAGCCGTCCCCCGCCCCCGATCCCGTCCCGGCGCCGTCCCCTGCTCCCGCCCAGGAGCCCCGCAAGGCCGCCGCTCCGGCCGCCCCCGCCTCACCTGCCCCGTCGGCCGCCGCCCCGGTCGCCGCCCACAGCCCGAAGGAATCCCCCGCCGTGAACGCCGATCCCGAGAAGAGCGCCGCCCCGGCCGTCTCCACCACCTCGGACCGTCCCGCGAAGGTCCCCACCACCACCGCGCAGATCCCCGCTGTCGAGCTGCGGGAGCCGGAGGTCGTCAAGCTCCGCGGCCCGGCCGCCGCGGTCGTGCGCAACATGGGCGAGTCCCTCACCGTCCCCACCGCGACCTCCGTGCGCGACGTGCCGGTCAAGCTCCTGTTCGACAACCGCGTGGTGATCAACAACCACCTCAAGCGCCACCGTGCTGGCAAGGTCTCCTTCACCCACCTCATCGGCTGGGCCATGATCGAGGCGATCACCGAGATCACGGACATGAACAACGGCTTCGACGTCGACGAGAAGGGCAAGCCCCTCCTCCTCAAGCGCGAGGACGTGAACTTCGGCCTCGCCATCGACATGCCCCGTCCCGACGGCACCCGCGGCCTGGTGGTGCCGAGCATCAAGGCGGCGCAGCGCTTCGACTTCCGGGGCTTCTGGAAGGCCTATGAGGAAGTCGTGCAGAAGGCGCGCGCGGGCAAGCTGACGATGGACGACTTCACCGGCACCACCGTCACGCTGACCAACCCCGGCGGCATCGGCACCGTCCACTCGATCCCCCGCCTCATGCAGGGCCAGGGCACGATCGTGGGCGTGGGCGCGATGGACTATCCCGCCCAGTTCCAGGGCGCGAGCCCCGCGACCCTTGCCGAGCTCGCAGTCTCGAAGGTCATGACGCTGACCTCGACCTACGACCACCGCATCATCCAGGGCGCCGCCTCGGGCGAGTTCCTCAAGCGGATGGGCGACAAGCTGCTGGGCAAGGACGGCTTCTACGACCGCGTCTTCGCCTCGCTGCGGCTGCCCTACCAGCCGGTGCGCTGGGTGCCGGACAACCCCTTCCGCCACACCACCTCCGAGCGCCTCGCCCGGGTGATGGACCTGATCCACGCGTTCCGCGTGCGCGGCCACCTCATGGCCGACACCGATCCGTTGCAGTACAAGGTGCGCAGCCATCCGGACCTGGACGTGGAGACCTACGGCCTGACGCTGTGGGACCTCGACCGCCGTTTCCCGACCCGTGGCCTGGGCGGCCGCGACGAGATGACCCTGAGGGACATCCTCGGCGTGCTGCGCGATGCGTACTGCCGCACCATCGGCGTGGAGTACATGCACATCTCCGATCCGGAGGAGCGTGCCTGGATCCAGGAGAAGATGGAGACGCCGCGCCGTCCCTTCGACAAGGCAGAGCTGACCCACATCATGGACCGCCTCAACGCCGCCGAGGCGTTCGAGACCTTCCTGCAGACGAAGTTCGTGGGCCAGAAGCGCTTCTCCCTGGAGGGCGGCGAGGCCGTCATCCCGATGCTCGACGCCGTCCTGCACGGTGCCGCCCACAAGGGCCTGGACGAGGTGTGCATCGGCATGTCGCACCGCGGCCGCCTCAACGTCCTCTCGAACCTGGCAGGCAAGAGCTACGGCCAGATCTTCCAGGAGTTCGAGGGCAACTACGGCCGCAAGCTCGGCTCGGGCGATGTGAAGTACCACCTCGGCACCGAGGGCACCTACACCTCGCACGACGGCAAGAGCACCAAGGTCTACCTCGCCGCGAACCCCTCGCACCTCGAGGCCGTCAACCCCGTGCTCGAGGGTATCGTGCGCGCCAAGCAGGACCGCCTCGAACGTCCCGAGGAGTTCCCGGTGCTGCCGGTGCTCGTCCACGGCGATGCCGCCTTCGCCGGCCAGGGCGTGGTCACCGAGACGCTGAACCTCTCCGAGCTGCGCGGCTATCGCACCGGCGGCACGATCCACGTGATCATCAACAACCAGATCGGCTTCACGACGCTGCCGGACTCCTCCC
>DAHVRS010000223.1 GCA_027322375.1 Brachybacterium sp.
CATGGATCCCGTCGCTCTTCGCACCGCCTATCTCGACGCGACCGCCGGGATCGCCGGCGACATGCTGCTCGCCGCCCTCGTGGACGCTGGCGCTGACCTCGACGGCGTCCAGCGGGTGCTGGACGCGCTGGTCCCCGGCTCGGTGCGCTTCGTGCGCAGCGAGGTGGACCGCGGCGGGCAGGGCGCGGTGAAGGTCGATGTGGAGGTGCTGGTCGAGGATCCGCCGCACCGCACCTGGTCCTCGATCCGGGCGATGCTCGAGGGGGCGCGGGGCCGGGGCGACGTCCCCGAGCGCACCCTCGACCTGGCGCTGGCGGTGTTCGGCCGCCTCGCCGACGCGGAGGGCGCGACCCACGGGGTCTCGGCCGACGAGGTCCACTTCCACGAGGTGGGCGCTCTGGATTCGCTGGCCGACGTGATCGGGGCGTGCGAGGCGTGGCGCCAGCTCGGGATCGGGGAGGCGACCGGGAGCGTGCTCGCCGTCGGCTCCGGCCGGATCCGCGCCGCGCATGGCGACATCCCGGTGCCGGTCCCGGCGGTGGCGCGGCTCGCGCTCGGCTGGCCAACGGTCGCCGGGGAGATCCTGCCGCCGCGCGGGCATGCGCACCCGCACCCGCATCCCCATGCTCATGGGCACCAGCATGGCCACGGCCATTCCCACGAGCACGACCACGCTCATGGGCACGACCACGCGCACCGGGACGGGCGCACCCATGACCCCGCCCCCGACTCGGACGCGACCCTGCCCGCGCATGCGCAGGGCGGTCCGCACGAGCACGGCGGACGGCGCGTCCCGGCCGGGGTCGCTCCCGGCATCGGCGAGCTCGCGACCCCCACCGGCGTCGCGCTCCTGCGCGGCCTCGCCGCCACGGCGGGCCCGCAGCCGATGATGACCGTCGAGGCGCTCGGCGTCGGTGCCGGCACGAAGGACACCCCGGGCCGGCCGAACGTGGTCCGGGTCCTCGTCGGCCGCCGGTTCCCCGCCACGCCACCCACCGACGCCGCGGGCATCCGCACCCCAGAGCGTGCGCCCAGCGTTCTCGCGGCGAACGAGCTGCCGACGAACAGCATCCCGGCCGACGCGCATGCGACCCCCACCGCCGCCCTCCAGCTCGAGGCGAACGTGGACGATCTCGACCCGCGGCTGTGGCCTCGGGTGCTCGAGGAGCTGCTCGAGGCGGGGGCGCTGGATGCCTGGCTCGTGCCGATCTCGATGAAGCACGGCCGTCCCGCCGTCACCATCCACGCCCTGGTCCGCGAGGGTTCCGAGGACGCGATGTCCGCGCTGCTCATGGACCGCACCGGCACCCTGGGCGTGCGCAGGCACCGGGTGGAGCGGGTCATCCGCACCCGCGAGTTCACCGAGGTCGAGGTGCGTGGTCAGCGCATCGCCGTGAAGATCGCCCGTGACCAGGACGGCACCGTGGTGCGCCGCGAGCCCGAGTTCCGCGACGTCGCCGCCGCGGCCCGCGCCCTCGACATCAGCGAGCGCACCATGCTCGACCTCGCCAAGCAGGCCGCCGCGGGGCTCGCGGAGGACTGATCCCGGAGTCGCATCAGCTCAACGCTGGAGGTCCGTCCACGGCGGGAGTCAGCGGTCCCCAGGACTCAGCGCATCAGTCCAACGACCTTTCCAGCAGGAGTGCGAGTCGTGCAAGAAGGCCGGCCTGTTGCCTATTCACGTCCTCTCCGGACTGCGCACGGGTCAGGCCCGAGATGAGACGCCGTTTCTCGCGAGGACGGAGCGCCAGCATCTCCCGCCGGTCGCGTGGCCCGAGAACTTCCGCGAGGTGGGCGATGTCGCCGAAGTGACGCTGTTTGTCGAGATCCGTCGGCACCAGGAGCGCGAAGCACTTGCCGTGGAGCGCAGCGATGATCGTGACCAGCCGGGTTGAAGCCGCTCGGCGTGAATCCTGCTGCCCTGAGAGCGGCGACGACAGCTTCGATCGATCCGGGTTCTGCACGCACGTCGAGGATGAGATCGATGTCCCTGGTCGACCGTCCAGAGGAGCTTCCACGCTCCGCAAGGTGCAGACGAACGAGATTGCCGCCGGGGAGCGACCATCCCCGTGGCATGGTCGAGGACAGATCGGCGAGGCCTTCCCACGAGGCTCGCTCTCTGGGATCGACAGTCGTGAACTGTGCGATCGGTTCGGGGTTCACTCGGCGCGCTCCAGAGCTCCGGCGAGGAGTCTCTGGGCCTCGGCGCGGCTCCGCGAGCTCGGGTCGTCGAGGAGGTCGGCGATGACGTGCAGGGAGTGCACCGTCGGCGGAGGATCCTGCACGCGAAGCACCACGTTGACGTCCCCCTCGTCGGCATGGACGAGCAGGTGGAAGAGCTCGAGCTCGTCCCGCACTGCGGAAGAGACGTAGGCGTCGACGACGTCGCCGTAGACCTCGGCCGAGGGGTGCGAGATCCCGGTCAGCGCGAGATCGCTTCGCGCCCTGATCTCCGAGACGTCCTCCGGGGAAGCCCGGAACCGCTCGATGCGGAGATCGGGTCGCTCCGCATATCTCCCCACCTGTGCGATGCCGTCCTCGCAGATCCTGCGAAGGCGCTCCTTCGCCCGTCGTCGCTCATCAGGGTCGAGGTCCTGACGCTCACCGTCGATGTACCCGGCGAGGAGGTCGAAGGACCGTGAGCTGAGCCTGCGGCCCCCACTGCGCCGCGCCCGCCGGGGCTCCGCGTCGATCACCCATCGGCCGCCCACCTTGCGTGCGCGGAGCGTGCCGGACGCGGCGCGCTGCCTGACAGCTCGAGGAGAGATCCCCGCACGCCTCGCAAACTCCTCGACCGACAACATGGCAGAATGCCACCGCCTTCGGAAGTATTCTGCCATCTAGTACGGCAGGAAGGTCGTTGCCACTCGAGCGAGGTCGGGCACCGACAGGCTTTCTGGGAGTCGTCGGCTCACGCCGTGAGGGACGCCCGCAATCCGTCGAGCCAGCCGTCCTCGAGGAGCCGGTGCGAGGCCGTCGAGGGCCAGGTGTCGAGCCCGTCGCCCTCCCAGCGCGGGACCACGTGGAGGTGGAGGTGCGGCACGGACTGGTCCGAGCCGGGCCCGCTCGCGCTGAGGATGTTCACCCCTCGCGCGCCGAGAGAGGCTTCCATCGCGCGGGCGACCTCCTGGGCCAACAGGATCACGGCCTGAAGCGACTCGGCCGAGGCATCGTGGATCCCGGCGACGTGCTCGTTCGGCACCACGAGCGTGTGCGCGGGCGAGAGCCGGCTCTCGGGAAGCGGGAGGAACGCCGAGGCCGCATCCCGCCGCGCCACCCAGGTCGTCCGGCCCTCGCCGGCCAGCAGTTCGCAGAACACACAGGTCATCGAGCTGACCATCCTTCCTGGTCGGGTCCAGGATCGTGGAGGGTGACCTGGAAATGCAGCGGCAGCGTTCTCTCCAGCTCATCGATCTCCGGGTCCGTGATCGGCGCTCCGTTCACCGTAGGGAGCGAGAGATAGCCGCGTTCCACGGAATGGGTGAGGACCTCTCCGTGCTCGTCGCTGGAGTCCGCCGAGAGTCGCCATGCCGCGGGATCGCGTCGCAGCAGCAGCGTGCGCTCCCTCGTCCCTTCACAGTTCAGCAGCGCGGACCACAGGTCCCCATCGGTCATCGATGTCAGCTCCACGGGCCCGAACGCCGTCGCGGGAGACGTGAGTGCGCGGGTGACGAGGTCTCGGAGCACCGCGATCGGCACGATGTTCGGCGCATCCCGCTGCGCACGAAGGAGTCGAGGTGGTCGATCTTCATGGCCCCGGAGCTCGCCCGGAGCGGGGAGGGCTGCTCCCCCGAGCCCAGGGCGATGATCCGGTCCGCGGAGGTGTCGTGGCGCTCGAGGACCGGTTCGAGCTCCCTGATCCTGGCGTGGCCGATCGTGTGGTGATCGAGCCCGGCGATGCCTTCGAGGGTGTGGCTGAAGGGGAGGTGGCCGATGTCGTGCAGCAGCGCCGCCGCGCGCGCCTCGTGGTCCTCGGGGGCGAAGTGCGCGACAAGGGCGAGCACGCCGAGGGAGTGCTCCAGCCGGGAGTAGGTCTGCGTGGTCGTGATCGAGGCGGCGCCGGCGTGGGAGACGAAGGGGAGGCGTCGCACCCACCAGGTCCTCAGCAGGTCGCGCTCGAGCGATCCAGCGCGGCTGAGTGGCGGGCTGAGAGGTCCACTGGACTGTCTCCTCAGCCCGCGATAGCCTGAGAACGAAGTCCCCGGCGTACGCCTCTGTCGAACTCGAGTCGGCATGCAGCCGGGGTTTTTCTTTGCCGTGCTCCACCTGGACGGGACATGTCCGACGAGGCGTGCACGCCCCCGATATCTCCCTCTGCCATGACGACACTACCGACGGCGGCCAGATCATTCCGCGCGTCCACGACCGGTCCACAGGGCCGCGGAAAGAGTCCGCTGGAGCTCCGGGGGTGGACCGCGCATCCTCCACCGCTTCCTCCGTTCGACAGCGCGCCCACACCCGTGGGGCGATACTGGGAAGGGACCGACACTGCTCCCGAGGAGGAGGACACGATGCCTGCCCTGCCCGATGCGATCACCCAGGCC
>DAHVRS010000239.1 GCA_027322375.1 Brachybacterium sp.
GCAGAAGCGCGAACGAGCCGCCGATCGCGAGGATGAAGAAAGAGACGACCAGCATGAATGCCCCGTCATCGGCGGGATAGTCGTCCAGGATCGACATCAGGATCGCGAACCCGACGGAGCTGACGATGAGGATCCCGAGCGTTGCCGCGACGATCGCGAGCGGATGACGGGCCTGGCGGCCAGCACTGCTCCTCAGCATCGCCTGAGTCTCCGGCACGGCAGCGCTGGCCACGCGCGCACCCGGGGGCATCGTCGACTCTGCATAGCGTGCGAGAGCCTCGGCGAGGTGGAATGCCGCAGCGACGGTGTCAGGATCGGGCGGGGGCAGTGACTTCTCACCCATGACCGTCAGCTCCCGTCCGCGGAGCTCGAGGCTGTAGTCGCCGAGGAGAGCGGTGAGGGCCTCGTCGAGCTCCCACGGCACAGGGAACTCCGGCAGAGGCGGCAGCTCCCCGGCGGGCAGGACGACGCGCAGGAACCCGTGCGACGCCGGCGGGTTCGCCACCGATACGGCACCGGAGGACTTCAGCCGGATCTGGACCTGCGCCGTCGGCCAGGAGTCACCCACCTCGAGCAGGGGCATCGTGCGCGTGCGCACGCTGACCTCCACCACGCGCTCCCCACTGCGGAACAGACTGCCCGCGTACTCAGGGGCCGCGATGGACCGTGTCAGGTCCAGGTCGTTGACCCGTGCGAAGTCCTCCAGCGGGGCTCCGCCGCCGGCGTTGCGCAGGATGTCGAACGTCAGCCACGCACCCATGGCGAGCAGCATCATCCCGCAGAAGAAGCCGCCCCATTCGATCTCCTCCGGCACGAAGAGGGAGACGAGGGTCGCGGCGATGCCGCCGAGCAGGACCAACACGGTCATCGTGGACCCCACCACATAGCGGGGATGGTGACCGATCGTGCGCAGGCGGGCGAGGAGACCTGCCCGGCGACGGAGCGGGGTGAGATCGAGCCCCGTCACGCCTGCTCACTGCGCAGCTGGAGCAGTCGCTGCAACAGGCCGCGTGCCGCGACGGTGTCCTCGAGACGGTGGGTCGCCGCGGTGTCCCCGGCGCCCACCTTGATGCCCACGTCCCGCGCGCCGAGCCGGGCGAAGACGGACTCGTCCGTGACGTCATCGCCCAGGTACAGCCAGGCGTCCGCAGCGCTCGCCCGGGCCAGGGCCTCGATCGCCTCGCCCTTCGAGGTGTGCACCACCGAGAACTCGACGACCTCCTTGCCTGGCGTGACGGTGACCTCCGGCAGGGACTCCGCGTACTCGAGCGCGGCCTCGGTCGCGTTCCTGCCCCCGCGGCCCTTCGCGTTGCGGGTGTGCAGCACCGCGGCGGTCGGCTTCGTCTCCACCTCGGTGCCGGGGTGGGCACGGGCGATCCTGCGCAGTGCGGCGGTGACGGTGGCGAGCTGCTCGTCCTTCGCCGGCGTCATCCCCAGCGCCGAACGGTCCAGCACCTCGGCCTGCATCCACGGCGGCAGCGCCCCGACCTCCGCGCCGTGCGAGCCGACCAGCACCACCGAGCTCGGCATCTTCGTGTGATGGTCGAGGTCCTCGAGCGAGCGGCCGGAGACGAGCGCGACCGCCACGCCCGTCAGATCCGCGAGATCACGCAGCGCGGCGAGGGACTCCTGCTCCGGCACCACCGCGTCGCGGTCGGCGACGATCGGGGCGAGCACCCCGTCGAAGTCCGAGGCGATCAGCAGTCGCGGCACCTCGGAGAAGGCCTCGAGGTCCTGCTCCAGCTGGACCGGGTCACTGGGCCGGTCCCCGCTCAGGCGCACCACGGGGGAGGACTCGCCCTCCGGCGAGGAGGACTTCAGGTGCTCGAGGAAGCTGTGCGCCCAGGCCTGCACATCGTGCTCCATCACCTGGTGGCGCAGCGACCGCATCGCCTCCTCCTGCTCCTCCGGCGGCATCGCGAGTGCCTTGAGGATCGCGGCCTTCATCTCATCGATGTCGTGCGGATTGACGGTGAGCGCGGCACGCAACTCGTCGGCCGCGCCCGCGAACTCGCTGAGCACCAGCACGCCCTGCAGATCCCGACGGGAGGCGACGTACTCCTTGGCGACGAGGTTCATTCCGTCGCGCAGCGCGGTCACGAGCACCACGTCCGCGGCCATGTACAGCGCGATCATGTCGCGGCGGTCGAAGGAGCGGTGCTGGTAGTCCACGGCCGGGCGGCCCAGCGGGGCATGCTCGCCGTTGATCCGGCCCACCACCAGCTCGACCTCATCGCGCAGGTGCCGGTAGGCGTCCACCCGCTCCCGCGACGGGGTCGCGACCTGGATCATCACGGTGTCCTGCGGGTCGATCGAGCCGTCGTCCAGCAGCTCGCCCCACGCCTTCAGCCGGTGGCGGATGCCCTTGGTGTAGTCCAGACGGTCTACACCGAGCACTACCTTCGAGACGTCCCCGAGGTCCCTGCGCAGTCGCTCCGCACGCTCACGGATCTGCGGATCCTCGGTGAGGGCGGAGACGGCGGTGGAATCGATCGAGATCGGGAAGGTCCGCACCTGCACCTCGCGGCGCGGGGCGGTGCCAACCCCCGGCACCGAGATCGTCATGCCGTCCACGTGATAGCCCAGCAGCTTCCGCACCGCGGCGACGAAGTTCAGCGAGTCGCTCTCGCGCTGGAAGCCCAGCAGGTCCGCACCCAGCAGGCCGCGCAGGATCGAGTTGCGCTTGGGCAGCTGGGAGAACAGCTCCACGGGCGGGAAGGGGATGTGGTTGAAGAACCCGATGCGCACGTCCCGGCGCTTCTCGCGGATCATCGTCGGCACCAGCTGCAGCTGGTAGTCGTGCACCCAGATCGTCCCGCCTGGCGCGGCGACCGGCGCGGCGGCGTCGGCGAAGCGCCGGTTCGCGGAGAGATAGGAGTCCCACCAGCCGCGATGGTAGGCGGGGTCGACGATCACGTCATGGTAGAGCGGCCACAGCGTCGCATTGGAGTAGCCCTCGTAGTAGCGCTCGATCTCCTCCTGCTCGAGCCGCA
>DAHVRS010000240.1 GCA_027322375.1 Brachybacterium sp.
CCGTTGAACAGGTGCGTCGCCGTGGGCAGCGGGGAGCGGCCCCGGGAGCGGCGCAGCGCGGTGCGGGAGAGCTCGACCGCGTGGGCCATCTGGGCGCTCGAGCCGTCGGTGTGGCCCAGCGAGGGCACCGCTCCGGACTCCGCGAGCGCCTCGAGGACCTCATCGGCGGCGTCGGCCTCGGGGGCGACGGTCATGGTCGCGAGAGCGCCGCCCGCGATCTCCGCGAGCTCACGTACGAGCTCCGGGTCGCCGCCGGTGATGTGGGCAGGGTTCTGGGCGCCGCACCGGGCGATGGAGAGGAAGGGTCCTTCGAGGTGGATGCCCGCGATCTCCCCGTCCTCGGCGAGGCGCGCGAGGTCGGTGACCCGCGCGTGCAGGGTCTGTGCGTCAGCCGTGACGAGCGAGGCGACGAGAGAGGTGGTGCCGTGGCGCCGATGCTCGTGCACAGCGGTGAGCAGCTCCGCGGGATCCTCCGTGTCCGGGAAGGAGACTCCGCCGCCGCCATGGCAGTGCAGGTCCACGAGACCGGGCAGGATCAGCCCGTCATGCTCGTGCGTCACCTCGGCGAGGGGCGGGGGAGCGGCCTGGGCGGGGCCAGCGTAGAGGATCTCACCGCCGGCGATCAGCAGCAGTGCATCGGGGACGAGCCCCTGCTCGAGCACCGCGGTGCCGCGCAGAGCGAGCTCGGCGGAGACGGGGGAGGGGGCGGGCGAGGTCATGATGTCTCCTGGCGGTGCGCGACGGTGCAGGATGCTAGGGCTCGGGCGGTGCGCGGGGCACCGGTGCTGCTCATCCGCGCGGGCGTCCCGGGGCGCCCGGCGGTCAGACGGGGTGGATCAGAACAGGCGCGACTCCGCGTCATCGATGCCGCGCAGCGCGTCGTAGTCGAGGGTCACGCAGTCGATGCCGCGGTCCTCGGCGAGGACGCGGGCCTGGGGTTTGATCGCCTGAGCGGCGAAGACGCCGCGGACGGGTGAGAGGAGCGGGTCGCGGTTGAGCAGCTCGAGATAGCGGGTGAGCTGCTCGACGCCGTCGATCTCGCCGCGGCGCTTGATCTCGATCGCGACGGAGCCGCCGTTCTCGTCCCGCGCGAGGATGTCCACGGGGCCGATCGCGGTGAAGTACTCGCGCCGCACCAGCGACCAGCCGTCGCCGAGGGTCTCGATGTTCTCCGCGAGAAGCGCCTGGAGGTGGGCCTCGACGCCGTCCTTCTGCAGGCCGGGGTCGACGCCGAGCTCATGGGAGGAATCCTCGAGGATCTCGTGCAACCGCACCCGGAGGCGGTCGCCGGACTTGTCGTGGACCACGTCCCACTGCTCGATCCAGTCGCCTTCAGGATCCGCCTCCGCCTCGGCGTCGTCGCGCCGCGAGGTGGTCAGCGTGCAGGGCGGACTCATCCAGTTCAGGGGTTTGTAGCTGCCTCCGTCGGAATGGACCAGGACGCTGCCGTCGGCCTTGACGATGAGGAGCCGAGGCGCGAGAGGCAGGTGGGCGGTGAGCCGACCGGTGTAGTCGACGGAGCAACGGGCAACAACGAGACGCACCCGGCCAGGGTACGTCACCGGGCGCAGAGAGACGCAGTCGGGCAGGGCGTCGGGAGATCGCCGGGAAGGCCATGGCATGCCGTTGATCAGGCTTTTACCCAGGTGCACATGCTCACTAGGGCCTGTCGTGCTCTTCGCGCCCCTCGTATCGTGGTCAGGTCCCCCACCTGCGCCGCAGCGCGGGCCACCACGAAGGAGCTATCCACCGTGCAACGACTCCTGGCAGTCCTGCTGGTCCTGATCGGACTCGTCGGGCTCGGTCTCGGCCGCCTAGGCGAGACCGTCTGGGCGCCCGCGACCGAGACGACCGCGACCGTGGACCTCGCTGATCCCGGCCCCGCCGTGGTCATCGACCCGGGGGTGCTCTACGTGGGCGGCACCGAGGGTGAGGTCGTCATCGAGGGCGCCTCCGACGTCTCCGTGATCACCGCCTCCAACAGCGACATCGAGGCCTACCTCGAGGGCACCCACTACACCCGCGTGACCGGCGCGAGTGACTGGACCACCCTGTCCACCGAAGACATGAACCCCGAGGGCGAAGCGGAGATCAAGGATCCGACCAGCTCGGACCTGTGGCGCTCCGTGGATACCTCCCAGAGCCCCGCCACGATCGACGTGCACGAGTTCTGGGCCGGCGAGAACGGCGAGAACGAGCAGGTCTACCGGGCGCTGCTCATCGTCACAGACGGCACCGAGCCCGGCGCCTCGAAGATCTCGATCACCTGGCCGGTGGACGACAAGAACGAGTGGGTCCCCTTCGCCTATGCCGGCGGCGCGACCGTCGCCGTGATCGGCCTGGTCCTGCTCGTCGTCTCCCCGGGCCGCCGTCGTGACGAGGAGCTCGAGGACGAGATTCTCGACGAGGACGAGATCGAGGCCGGCGCTGAGGACGAGCCCGCAACCGAGTCCCTGGCAGCGACCGTGGATGAGCCCGCGACGGAGGTGCTGGCGGCGACCGAGGAGGACGGCGCGACCGCGGCTCTCGCCACCGGGGAGCTCGA
>DAHVRS010000248.1 GCA_027322375.1 Brachybacterium sp.
GCGGCCGACGGGAGCCGCATCGAGGGTCTGGCCCTGCTGGGCCGTGCGACCGAGGACCATGTGATCGGACACGACACCCTGAACCGGCATCTGCACGGCGAGAGCGGAGCCTGGGCGGGTCGACTCTCCCGCCGGGCGCTCCGGCGCCTCGCCGGCACCGACCGGCCGCCGCACCCCGAACAGCCACCGCACTCCGAGCGGCCCCAGCACGCCGTCGAGGCACGACCCGTCGAGGAGATCTCATGACGACCCTCCCGCCCGAGACCGGGAGCGCGACCCCGGCCGTCACCGCCACCGCGCCGGCGCCGTCCCCGCGCGCCGCCTGCCAGGGGTCGCCGCCGCTGAGCGCGCGCCTCGCCCCGTGGATGCGGGATCTGCTCGCGGATCCGCAGGCCGTCACGGACCTGCTCGAGGAGCACGGCAGCCCGCTGAACCTGCACGACTTCTCGGCGCTCGCCGACAACGCGGGCGAGCTGACCGCCGTCGCAAGGGCCCACGGCGTGGACCTGCGGGTCTTCGTGGCCCGCAAGGCGAACAAGACCCTGGGCCTCATCGAGGCCGCCCACCGCGCCGGGCTCGGCCTCGACCTCGGCAGCCACCGCGAGCTCGCACAGGCCCTGGACGCTGGGTTCCCCGCGCGCGACATCGTGGTCACCGCCGCGATCAAGCCGCGCCCCCTGCTGCGTCTCGCCCTCGAAGCCGGGACCACCCTCGTGCTCGACAACCTCGACGAGGCCGCCGCCGCCCGCGAGGAGATCGCCGCCGCCCGCAGCGCCGCCCCGGAGCGGGACG
Source organism: Brachybacterium sp. (assembly GCA_027322375.1). Lineage (GTDB taxonomy): Bacteria > Actinomycetota > Actinomycetes > Actinomycetales > Dermabacteraceae > Brachybacterium. Next base: position 793 of record DAHVRS010000248.1, read on the forward strand.
TCCCCACCCCGGCCGGCGCCCGGCCGATCGCGCTGCGCCTCGCCCCCACCCCCACGGGCCCCGTCGGCCCCACCCGCTTCGGCGAATCTGCGCAGACCTGGCGGCGCTGGGCCGCCTCGCGCGACCTCACCGCGGACGGGATGCGGATCGAGGGGCTCCACTTCCACCTGCACGGCTACGACCCGCTCGCCCGCGCCCAGGCCCTCACCGAGGCGATCGCGCTGCTGGACGCCCTGCGCGCGGCCGGCCACCACCCGCACTTCCTCGACATCGGCGGCGGGATCCCCATGTCCTATCTCGACGACGCCGAGGAGTGGGAGCGCTTCTGGGAGGCGCACGAGGAGCAGGGCGAGGACCCGGCCACCTCGCTGACCTGGCGCGCAGAACCGCTGCGACAGGTCTACCCCTACCACCAGCAGGTGGTGCGCGGACAGTGGCTCGAGACGGTCCTGACAGCCCCGGCGCCTCCGGATGCGAGCATCGCGGAGGCCCTGAGCTCCCGCGGCGTGGAGCTGCGCTGCGAGCCCGGGCGCTCCATGCTCGACGGCTGCGGGATGACCCTGGCCCGCGTCATCCAGCGCACCTCCACGAGCGATGGGATCCCCCTGGTCGGGCTCGAGATGAATCGCACCCAGTGCCGTTCCACCTCGGACGACTTCCTGGTGGACCCGCTGCTGGTCCGCGCGGGCGGCCCGCCGTCGGCCCCGATGGACGCCTTCCTGGTGGGTGCCTACTGCATCGAGGCCGAGCTGATCCTGCGCCGCCGCCTGCGCTTCCCCGAGGGGGTGGCGATCGGGGACGTGATCGCGCTGCCGAACACCGCCGGCTACCTGATGCACATCCTCGAGAGCGCCTCGCATCAGATCCCGCTGGCCTCGAACCTCGTGCGCGGGCCCGACGGGTTCACGCGCGACCGGATCGACGCGGTCCCACCCCAGCGCCCCTGGCGGCCGAGCAGCGCGAGGGCCACCGACGTTCCGCCGCCCTCACTGCTCGGGTGATCTCCGGGCCATCGCGCGCGCCGCACCCTGCGGAACCCTCTCGGAGGCGGCCCAGCTGGCGAGGAGGCGCAGCCGCTCGGCGCTCGGCGAGCCGGGCTCGGCGGTGTAGACGAGCATGACCCGGCCGGGTTCGGCGGTGAGCGCGAGCTCCTCGTAGGCGAGCTCCATCTCCCCCACCACCGGGTGGACGAAGCGCTTGGTGCCAGCGCCGTGGGTGCGTACATCATGCTGGCCCCAGAGTCGGCGGAAGGTGTCCGAGCAGGTGGACAGCTCGCCGATGAGCTCCTGCATGATCGGGTCGTGCGGGTCGCGGCCCGCTTCGACCCGGAGGATCCCCACGCACATCTGCGCGAACAGCTCCCAGTCGGGGTAGAAGTCGCGCGAGGCAGGGTCCAGGAACTGGAAGCGGGCGAGGTTCGGGGTGCGGCCGCCCGCGTCCTCGCTGCCGAGCATCGGGGCGTAGAAGGCGCGGCCCAGCGCGTTCACGGCGACCATGTTCTGGTGCTGGTCGCGGACGAACGCGATCGCGCCGGCGAGGGAGTCCATCATCCAGCGGGTGCTCTCGCGCACCGGGGCGAGGGAGGTGGTGCGGGGCCTGCGGGCGCGGCCCGAGGCGGGGATCCCGTCGGCCGCGCGTGCGAGATCCAGCAGGTGACGGCGCTCGGTCTCATCGAGCTGGAGCGCGCGGGAGAGAGCGTCGAGCACGGAGGCGGAGGCGCCCGCGATCGCGCCGCGCTCGAGCTTGGCGTAGTACTCCACGCTCACCCCGGCGAGATCCGCGACCTCGCTGCGGCGCAGCCCCGGCACCCGGCGGGACCCGCCCACGGGGAGTCCTGCCTGCTGCGGGGTCAGCTTCGCCCGACGCGACATGAGGAACTCGCGCACCTCGGCCCTGTTGTCCATGACCTCACGATAGGTCGGCCCCGGCGTCGCCGCGACCGTCCTGAGGTGCCCTGCCAGTACACGCCACGGCAGGGACTCCCCCGCCCGCACGCCTCGGGACCTGCTGGTCAGGCCGTCGCGGCGAGGGCGGCGACTGCCGCGTCGGCTTCTGC
>DAHVRS010000251.1 GCA_027322375.1 Brachybacterium sp.
GGGTGCCGCTGGAGAACATCCTGCGCCTGCCCTTCGAGACCGCGCCCGGCGGGGACACGGCGCTGGCCGAGTACGCCGCGGCGCTCAAGGACCCCTCGAGCGGACTGCTGCCCCCGGCCGCCTTCCTCGTCGAGGTCGTGCAGGCCGAGGGCGGGGTCAACGTCGCGAGCCCCGACTGGCTCCACCAGGTCCAGGACCTCGCCCGCGAGCACGGGGCGCTCTTCATCATCGACGACATCCAGTCGGGGGTCGGCCGCACCGGCAGCTACTTCTCGTTCGACGGGATGGGCCTGGACCCCGACATCATCACCCTGGCCAAGGGCCTCGGCGGATTCGGCACTCCTATCGCGATGAACCTCAACAAGCCCGAGGTGGACCGGCACTGGAGCCCCGGCGCCCATACCGGCACCTTCCGCGGCCAGGGCCTCTCCTTCGTCGCCGGGAAGGTGGCGCTGGACTTCTTCACCGACGACGCGTTCCTCGAGGGGGTCCTCGAGAAGGGCGAGCAGATGCGAGCCCGCCTCCAGGCGATCGCCGACGCCCACCCGGACCGCGGCTGGGAGGTGCGCGGACGCGGCATGATGCAGGCTCTGGACACCGGCGACGGGGCCCTGAACGCGCGCCTGCAGCGGGGGTGCTTCGACCGGGGCCTGCTGTTCGGCCCCTGCGGCAGCGGCGGGCGGGTCATCAAGCTGATCCCGCCGCTCATCATCGAGCCGGACGACCTCGCCGAGGGCCTGGACATCCTCGAGGCGGCGATCGCCGCCGCGCTGGAGGAGGCGTGATGCGCCGCCGCGAGGACATGACCTTCGCCCCGGAGGAGTACGAGCGGAGGGTCCGGGAGCTGCGGGAGCGGATGGCGGCCCGGGAACTGGACGCGGTGATCATCAGCGACCCCGAGAACCTGATGTACCTCACCGACCACCAGACCACCGGGTACTCCTTCTTCCAGGCCCTGATCGTGCCGCTGGAGGCTGAGCCGGTGATGATCACCCGCGCGCTCGAGGAGTCCAACGTCGTCTCTCGCACCTGGCTCCAGCACTCCCGCGCCTATCCCGACTCGGGCGACGCGATCCTCGAGCTGGTCTCCACCCTGCGGGACCTGCGCCTGGCGGACTCCCGGGTGGGCTACGAGCGAAACAGCTACTACTTCCCCGCCCACCAGCAGGACCGCTTCCACGACGCCTTCGGCGAGGGCCTCGTGGACTGCTTCGGCATCGTCGAGGAGGGGCGGATCCGCAAGTCCCCGGCGGAGATCGAGGTGATGCAGCTGGCCGCCTACGCGGGAGAGGCCGGCATGGCCGCCGGCCTGCACACCGCCATGTCCGGCGCCACCGAGAACGAGGTCGCCGCCGCGATCGCCTCGGCGATGTTCCGCGCGGGCGGGGAGTTCCCGGCGGTGATGCCCTATGTCGCCTCCGGCCCCCGCTCGATGATCGGCCACTCCACCTGGGAGGGGCGCATGATCCGCCCCGGGGAGCACGTCTTCCTCGAGGTCGGCGGCTGCTACCGCCGCTATCACGCCGCGATGATGCGCACCGTCGTCAACGGCGCGCTCTCGGACTCGATGCGCTCCGCGCAGGACCTCATGAAGCACACCCTGGCGGAGCTGCGCTCGCTGATGAAGCCGGGGGTGACGGTCTCCGAGGTGGACCGGCTGACCCGACGGATGATCGAGAGCAACGACGTCGGCGCGAGCCTCGCCACCCGCGCCGGCTACTCGATCGGCATCGCCTTCCCGCCTTCCTGGGACGAGGGGTACATCCTCTCCCTCCTCGAGGGCGACGAGCGGCCGCTCGAGGAGGGGATGACATTCCACCTCATCCCCTGGATGTGGGGCGTCGACGGGGACAAGACCGTCGGGATCTCCGACACCGTCCGGATCACCGCCGACGGCTGCGCCTCCTTCCTCACGCTCCAGGAGGACTTCACCGTCCACGAGAGCTCCGCCCGATCATTCCCGGCCGCGGCCGGCACGCCCCGCCCATGAGAGGAGCAGCACCATGACCACGCAGAGCACACAGGCCTCGCCCCGGACGGCGCTCACCGCCGTCGACCCCTCGACCGGCGCCGTCGTCCGCGAGGTGCCCGCCGCCACGCCCGCACAGATCGACGCCGTCCTCGACCGCGCCCACAGCTCCTTCCTCGCCTGGCGCGAGACCTCCTTCGAGGAGCGGGCCGCGCTGCTGGAGGCCGTCGCCGCCCACCTGCGCGAGCACGTCGAGGAGCTCGCGCCGCTGATGACCGAGGAGATGGGCAAACCGATCGGCGAGGCCCGCGGCGAGGTGGCCAAGGCGGCATGGGCGGCCGAGCACTACGCTGCCCACGGCGCCGACTATCTCGCTGACGAGCACATCGCCTCCGACGCGAGCTCCTCCTACGTCCAGCACCTGCCGCTGGGGACCGTGCTGGGGGTGCTGCCGTGGAACGCCCCGTTCTGGCTCGCCTTCCGCTTCGCCGCCCCCGCGCTCATGGCCGGGAACACGGCGGTGATGAAGCACGATCCCCACGTCCCCGGCTGCGCGGCCGCGATCGAGGAGGCGTTCCGCGCCGTCGGCGCCCCGGAGGGAGTGTTCCAGACGCTCCACGCCGCGACCGCCGACGTCGAGCAGGTGATCCGCGACCCGCGCATCCAGGCGGTGTCCTTCACCGGCTCGGACCGGGCCGGCGCCGTCGTCGCCTCGATCGCGGCGAGCGAGATCAAGCCCGCCGTGCTCGAGCTCGGCGGCTCGGACCCTTGCCTCGTCCTGGCGGATGCCGACCTCGAGGAGGCCGCGCGGGTCGCCGCGCTCTCCCGCATCATCAACGCCGGCCAGTCCTGCATCGCCGCGAAGCGGGTCATCGTCGAGCGGCCCGTCCACGATCGCTTCGTCGAGCTGCTCGCCGCGCAGCTCGCGGCGCTCGTCGTCGGCGACCCGCGCGAGGAGACCACGCAGGTGGGCCCGATCGCCCGCGCCGAGCTGCGGGAGAACCTCCACCGCCAGGTCACCACCTCCGTCGAGGCGGGGGCGGAGCTCGTCCTGGGCGGCGAGATGCCGACGGGGGAGGGCTTCTACTATCCCGTCACGCTGCTGACTGGGGTCGAGGCCGGGATGAGCGCCTGCACCGAGGAGACCTTCGGCCCGGTCGCCTCCGTGATGGTCGCCGAGGATGCCGAGCACGCCCTCTCCCTCGCCAACGACACCCCGTACGGGCTCGGCGCGAGCATCTGGACCGAGACCTCCCGCGGCGAGGTGATGGCGCGTCGGATCGAGGCCGGGCAGGTGAGCGTCAATGGGATCGTCAAGACCGATCCGCGCCTGCCCTCCGGCGGCATCAAGCGCTCTGGCTACGGGCGCGAGCTGGGCCCGCACGGGATCCGGGAGTTCGTCAACGCCCAGCAGGTCTGGGTGGGGCCGGCCCGGAGCTGAGGGACCGGGACGACGACGGGGCCGCACCGCTCACGCGGTGCGGCCCCGTCGGACTGTCATGTGCGGCGAATTCCGTCGTGCTCTGCGGCGCGGTGGGGGATCCGTGCCGCGCCGCTCAGCGGAAGACGATGGTGCGCGAGCCGTCCAGCAGCACGCGCTTCTGGGCGTACAGCCCCACCGCCTGGCGCAGGGTCCGCACCTCGGTGTCCTGCCCGAGCGCCATGAGCTCCCGCGGCGAGCGAGTGTGATCCACCCGGATCACCTCCTGCTCGATGATCGGGCCCTCGTCGAGGTCGGTCGTGACGAAGTGCGCGGTCGCCCCGATCTGCTTCACGCCGCGGGCGTAGGCCTGGCGGTACGGGTTCGCACCCTTGAAGCCGGGCAGGAACGAGTGGTGGATGTTGATGCAGCGCCCGGCGAGCTCCGCGCACAGCTCGGGGGAGAG
>DAHVRS010000258.1 GCA_027322375.1 Brachybacterium sp.
CCCGTCGAACGCGCGGATCCGCAGCGCGGTCGCCACCAGCGTGCAGGGGGTCGAGAACGCGGTCACGCAGATCCGTCAGATCGTGCAGTCGCTGCGCCGGGAGCGGTCCGAGGCGACGCTCACCGAGCAGTTGCGCCATGAGGTGGGGCTCGCGACGGCGGGCCTCGGCTTCGTGCCCTCGATGCGCCTGCCCCCGAACCCTGCGCAGATGGACGCCGAGCTGACGCCGGAGATCGCGGAGGACGTGGTCGCGGTGGTGCGGGAGTGCCTGGCCAATGCGGCCCGCCACGCGCAGGCGACCGCGGTCGCGGTCTCGATCAGCCTGTTCTCCGAGGGCGTGGACCGGGTGGTGCAGGTGAACGTCTCCGACAACGGCCGCGGCATCGACCCGACAGTGCGGCGCCGCAGCGGGCTCGCGAACATGTCCTCACGCGCGCGGCGTCACTCCGGCTGGGTGGATGCGCTGAACCTCGAGCCGGGCACGATGATCTCCTGGCGGGTCACGCTGCCCGCCAGCTGATCACCGCAGCGTCACTGGGGCTTCCAGCCCGCCCGTCGGCGCGCCGCGACCATCGCCGCGACCTGGGTGCGGCGCTGCATGCCGAGCGCCTGCAGGATGACGGTGACGCGGTTCTTCACGGTCTTCTCCGCGATGCCGAGCGCGTCGGCGATCTCGCGGTTCGAGTGCCCGTCGCCGATGAGCTCGACGATCCGCTGATCGGAGGCGGAGAGCTCGGGGCCGTCGTCGCCGTGATCAGCGGGCCAGATCGAGCGGCCCGCGTGCACGGCCCGGATCGCGTCGACGATCTCCTGGGAGCGGGCGGACTTCAAGATCAGCCCGGACGCGCCTGCCGCGCGGGACTCGCGCAGCGCCGCGTCGTCATCGAAGCTGGTCAGGACGAGCATGAGCTGCTCGGGGTCGAGCTCGCGCGCCTTTTTCATGACGTCGATGCCGGTGCCGTCGGGCAGCTGCAGGTCGACGACGAGCACATCGGGGCGGATCGCGGGCAGTCGGCGCGTCGCCTCCGCCACGGAGGATGCCTCACCGATGACGCTGAGCGCCTCGCTCGCATCGATCGCGGTGACGATCCCGCGGCGCACCACCTCGTGGTCGTCCACGAGCATCACGCGGATCGGTCCGTCCTGCTGAGTCGCGGTCACGTGGCGTCCCTCCTGGTCTCCTGGGCCAGTCGCAATCTATCGCACCGCAGGCCGGGCAGCGCTGATGTGTCTGCGCTGGCACCGCGGGCAGAAGTGCGAGGAGCGATTCGTGAAGGCGACGCGCCGGATCGGGGTGCCGCAGCGTGGGCAGGGCGAGTCCTCTCGGCCGTAGGCGTTGAGGCTGCGGGAGAAGTACCCGCTGTTCCCATCGACGTCAACGTACAGCGCGTCGAAGCTGGTCCCGCCCGCCTCGAGCGCCTGCGCCATGACGTCCCGCGCGGCGCGCAGCAGCGCGGTCGCCTTCCGCGGGCCCACGTCGATGCCGGGGGTGTCATAGCGGACGCGCGCCGTCCACAGCGCTTCGTCGGCGTAGATGTTCCCGATGCCGGAGACGAGGGTCTGGTCGAGCAGGAGGGATTTCACGGCGCTGCGCCGGGTGCGCAGCAGCCGGGCCGCGGCGAGGAGGTCCAGCGCGGGGTCGAGGAGGTCGCGGGCGATGTGCGCGGCGTCGGCGGGAAGGAGCGCGTCGGGGCTGCCGAGCGCGGCGGTCCTCCCATCGGCCGCCGCGACGAGCGGGCTGGTCCACAGACCGCCGAAGAGGCGCTGGTCGAGGAAGTCGAGCCGGGAGCCGTCGTCGAGGGTGAGCGTGACGCGGCGGTGACGGAGCGGGTCCGGGGCGGGGCCCTCGGAGGTCTCCCCCGGCGCGGCGGGTGCGCCGTCCGGCGTGCGGACGCGCAGCTGGCCGCTCATGCCGAGGTGGGCGGCGAGCGCCTCCCCGGTCTCGGTGCCGTCGGGCTCGGCGAGGCGCCACCACAGGAACTTCCCGCGGCGTGCGACAGCGGTGAGGGTGCGGCCGACGATCTC
>DAHVRS010000260.1 GCA_027322375.1 Brachybacterium sp.
TCCAGGTCCTTGCCCTTGGCCTGGAACGCTTCGACGAGCCCGTTCACGGCGCCGCTGACGAACTGGTTCCAGTCCTCCTTGTAGCTCTCGTAGTCCGGGCCGATCCAGTCGACGCCGTTCACGCGAGAGGTGACCTGGTTGATCAGGTCCATGACCTCCTGGCCGGCGTTCATGATCTCCTGCGCGACCTCGCGCCCTTCATCGGTGTTCATTCCTTCGAACATGGCGTACCCCTTTCGCCCCGCCTACCGGGGCTCCAAGACAATGTGTAAGAAGACTGCGGTGGAGATTCCTCCGGTCAGGAGGAGACGGCCGCCTGCTCGGCGGAGTCGGCGCGGCCGCGCTCGGCGAAGGAGGTGCAGTTCTGCACGACCTGGTCGACCATGGTGCCCACGGAGTCGGCGAACTCGCTCACGTAGCGGTCGCGGTCCGCGCCGGTCCAGTCGAGCCCGCTGACTCGATCCGAGACCTTCTGGAAGACCTGGCGGATGTCCTCGCCGGCCTGCTCGATCTCCGTCGCCATCTGCTCGACAGATTCGCGGGTCATGCCCTTCTTCATGGTGTCCTCCATGTTCGTCGTGACGTCTCGTCCCACCCTCTGGATCAGACCTTCGTGGTGCTGCCCCCAGGTGATGAGACCACAGTAGGGGCGATCGGGCGCGAGGGCGATGGGGACTCCTCCCCATCCCCCTCCCCATCCAGATTTTCGACGTCTCCGCAGGTCACAGGGATTCGCCCCGAAATCAGCATTGTGGATGGCGGGGCGAAGGGGGCTCGCGAAGGGGAGCTCAGTCGAGCTGGAGGGTCGCCGAGTCCTGGACCGCGCGGACCATCTCGATCTCATCCTCCGCGCTCTGCGCACCGCAGCTGCCCACGATCTCGACGACGTCGGTGGCGACGCCCCGATCGAGCACCGCGTAGCGGGAGGCCTGCACGACGGTGTCGCGGCCAGGCTGGGTGTAGCCGTACTCGCTCGCGATCCACGTGATGCCGGCGACTTCGATCTCGCCGGTGCCGATCTCCTCGAGCCCGGGCAGTGCGGCCTTGCGCTGCTCGAGCCCCTCCCTCGCGGCGGCGAGGGTGTAGTCAGGGCCGAAGCGCTGCACGGTGACGACGACGTTCGCCCGGAAGCGGCCTTCGATGCGGGGCTGGGCGACGGCGACCTGCACGCCGGGGACGGTGAGCGGCTCCCAGTCCTCGGGAATCTGGAGCGTGATCCGCGGAGGGCCGGGGAACTCGGCGCTCGGGTATTCGACGCTCCTGGCCATGAGGCTGCTCCGTTCGTCCTGCCGCTGAGTCGGTCCCACCGTCGACGGCGCCCAAGATACCAGGGCGCGCCCAGGAATCAGGGCGCACGAAAGCCCGGGCGGTTCCCCGCCCGGGCTCTGTGGAGCGACTGCGCGCCGCGATATCGGGGGCGTCAGCTCCCGGAGATGGCCTGCTGCTCGCCGGCCTCGTGCTCGGCGGAGGCCGCGAGCTGGTCGACGGAGTTCTTGATCTGCTGGAGGGCCGGCACCATCTCGCCCGACCACTGGCCGCGGAAGCGGTCGGCGTCAGGACCGCTCCAGAAGACCTCCTCGAGACCCGAGGTGAGCTCCTGCTAGATGCGGGCGATCTCCTCGGCCGCCTCGCGCAGCTGCGCGGACATCCGCCGGACCTCTTCGACGTTCATACCCAGCGTGGCGTTCACGGTGAGGGCTCCCCTTCCTGGTGTCTCCCGCCTGCGCTCCCCTGCGGGGCACGGGCGTGGCGTCATGAGCGACTGGGTTCACTGTAGAGCGGAGCCTCGGGCCGGGCGATGGGGAGGAGTCCCCATGTGGATAACCCGCGCCGGTGGAGGGAGTGCACAGACATCCGTTCGGCGGCCGACTGCCCGGCGAGAGCCCCGTAGGGAGTCCCCGCCGGTGCACGCGGGCTCAGCCTGCGGTGTTCTGCGCGACCTGGAGCTTCAGCGCGCGCCCGCTGTGCACGAGGAAGCCTCGCCCGGCGGGGAAATCCGCACGGCGGATCCGGCCGAGCGAGGTGCCCAGCAGCGCGTCGCCGTCGGTCTCCCCCGGCTGCAGCAGGAGCCCGCGCCGGCCGGCCTTGAACGGCTGGGCGAGGGTGTAGGCCTGCGACCAGGACGCGGACTCGTTCTCGCCCACCACGAACTGTCCCTCGCGGGTGCAGGCGCGGATGAGCTTGTCGAGATCGTTCTCGATGCCTGAGCCGGTGAAGTCCGCGACCCCGTCGATGAACAGGGCCAGGCGCCCCTCCCCCACGGTGCCGGACTCGACCGTGGCACGCAGCTGCGCGGCGAGGTCCCGCACCGTCTCCGGGTCCGAGGCCTCCACGTCCCAGATGGGCAGGCCCGTCAGCGGGGTGCGCCGCGAGGAGAAGCGGACCAGCCGCATCGGGTTCTCCATCGCCTTCAGCGAGCTCGCGAGCGTGAGCATCGCGGTGGTGCGGCCGGAGCCCATCGGTCCGGTGACCATGAACGCGCCACGCGGCTCGAAGGTGAGCTCGGCGAGGGTCTCGTCGGCCATGCCGAGCACCGGGCGACCATCCACCACGGGGCGCAGCGAGGCGAACTCGACCCGCTCGGGCAGGCTCTCGATGCTGGGCGCCTCGGGGACGCCGGCGCGGCGCATCGCCTCGGCGAGCTTCGCGACCTCGCGGGACTGGATCGCGACGTTCGCGTCACCGCCGTGCACCGCGACCTGCACCTCATGGCCTTCGAGGATCGCGCGGCCGGGAGGTGAGGAGACGTCCAGGACGTCCTTCGGCTCGCCGAAGTTCGCGTAGTCGTCGTCGGAGGCCATGCGATGGATGAGTCGGCGCTGGATCGAGGAGCCGAGCGAGGTGGGGATGGCGTTGGGGCGGTCGCCGGTGACGATCACGTGCACGCCGACCTGACGGCCGTCGGTCGCGATCTGCACGAAGGTCGTGAACCACTTCGACAGGCCCGAGTAGTCGTAGGCCTCGCGGAACGCGGCCATGCCGTCCACGAGCAGGAGGATGCGCGGGGTCTCCGGTGCGTCCGCGAGCTCGCGGTATTCGGCGACGGAGCCGGCCCGCACGCGGGCGAACTCCTTCGCGCGTCGGTCGATCAGCTCGCGCAGGGTGCGCAGCAGGCGGATGACCCGCTCCTCGTCATCGCCGGGGACGATCGAGCCCACGTGCGGGAGCTCCTCGAGCATCGTCAGGCCCGAGGCACCGAAGTCCAGGCCGTAGACCTGCACGGGCCCGCCGCGCACGGTGGAGGCGGCGGAGATCGCGAGGGTGCGCAGGGTCGTGGACTTCCCGGAGCCGCCGGTGCCGTAGATCGCCATGTTCCCGTCCCGGTCGGGGAAATAGGAGACGGTGGGCTGGGCCTGGTCCTCGGGGACGTCCATGACGCCCAGCAGCAGCTCCTCATCGGTGCGGCGGGTGGGCAGGCGGGAGAGGTCGTAGGCCTCGGCGAGCGCGGACAGCCATGGCTTGCGCGGCGCGGGAACCCCGGCGCGCTCGGCGGCGGCCTTCACCGTCGCGACCACGCGGGAGATGTCGTTGGGGCCGGGGTCCTTGACCTCGCGGGTCGGCGGGGAAGGGATGTCCCACCGCTCACCAGTGCCGAAGTCCTTCTCGAGGATGTCGATCCGGGCCCGCTCGGGCTCGTGCGTGGTCCAGCCGCCCGCATAGCCGGTCTGGAAGGTCGCGATCCGGCCAGGACCGGTCTTCGCCGCGGCGCGGCCCGGGATCCCCGGGTCGAAGTGGGCGGCCATCGCATCGCCGAGGATGTCCTTGGAGTCCGCCTCGTCGGCCATCCGCAGCGCAATGCGGAGGTTCGTGTTCGCGCGCAGGTTGTCCTTGATGACGCCGGCGGGGCGCTGCGTGGCGAGGATCAGGTGCAGGCCGAGGGAGCGGCCACGGGCGGCCACGTCCACGACACCGTCCACGAACTCG
>DAHVRS010000263.1 GCA_027322375.1 Brachybacterium sp.
GGGGAATCGCTGGAGACACGCACTTTCGCCACCGCATCGCGCACCCGGACCGCTCCTCGGCCTCTCACGCGTGCCGCGGCCACTGTCAGCTCACCGATCGTGGCGTACGGGGTGGAGCGCGTTTCGAAGTCGGGCCGTGGCGTGCGCACCAGGTGATCTCCGATCGCGACGAGTGCCTCCTCCTGGAGGACGGTGCCGAGGCTGAGGAAGGTCCCCACCCGTGAGAGCAGACGGACGGAGGGGGCGCCGGACGCGCTCACTCCGAGCCTCACGACCTCCCCGCTGACGGAACTCCAGCGCACGAGCGCTGAGCCGCGCCGGGCAGAATCTCGCATCGCCATATGGATCCGGCGATCCAGGCCCTTCCTGCGAGGTCCGTGGACGAGCACCCCGTTCACTCGTCGTGACGGGACGGGCGGCGCGGTGACTTCTCGGCCGAACAGCCCCGGCAACGGGAAGCACCACAGTCGTGCTGCTGTCAGCCCGGCCGCGAATGCGCTGGGCTCTGCTCGGCACAGTGCTGCCACGATCTCCCGCTCGGTGATGGTCCGTTCCCGGCGAGCCCAGAGTCCGGGGACGACGGGAGAGAGATCGCTGCGCCGGAGTCGTGCGCGGGGGACGCCGAGCGATGTCGCCTCGGCCGTCGTGAACGCGGCGTGCGGAAGCGTGTCCGGGAGCGGCGAGAGCGGCTGGGGCATGCCGCCAGCATCGACCGAGACGGAGACCACCACTCGTTGTCGTCCCCAACCTGCAGGTCACGGACTCGCTCGCACTCACCCTCCACATTCCCACGGCTCACCGGACGGAGACGGAATGCGATCTGTTGGGACAGCAGGGGCGGTGGGCGCAGCGTTGCCGGTCCAGAGCAGTGGACAGGGCGCGAGGGCCTGACGACGAATCGAGTTCTGCATCTGGACCGTTTCACGGCGATCGGAGCGGTCCAGATGCGGAACTCGATCGGAAAGGCAGCCCGGTGGCGGGGAGGGGCCGGGGGCAGGTGAGGTGCCGCCGGACCGGGTCAGGTGAGGTGGCGCCAGAGGGGGCGGGGGAGAGCGGCCAGCGCCAGGGTGCGAGCGAAGCCGGACTGGTCCAGCAGATGGGTGCCCACATCGGTCTCCCGCCCGTGGACGAGGTCCGTGGCGGGGTCGCGGCGCTGCGTCCAGAGCCGGTCCGCGAACGCCTCGGTGATGGCGCGGCCCTTCGCGCGGGCGCCCAGCACGGACTCGGCCAGGAGCATGTTCGAGAGCATGATCGCGGTGAACTGCAGCGGCTGATCGTCCAGCGGCGAGTCCTCGTCGAAGGGGCGGTAGTGGGCGAGGATCGCCTCGATCAGGTCCAGGGCCCGCTCGCGGTGGGCCTTATCGCCGGTGATCTCGTAGGCGAGGACCTCGCAGCCCAGCGGCACGCCCTGGTTGTACGCCCAGTGGGTGCGATCGATGTCGCCGTCGGGCTTGATGTTGTCCCAGTACAGACCGTTCGGGGCGAGGAGGGTGTCGCGCCCCCACGCCATCCAGCGCTGTGCGTCCTCGATCGCTGCCGACTCGCCGGTCAGCTGATGCCAGCGCAGCGCGACCTTCGCCGAGGGGAAGGTGGAGACGGTGTTGCGGTCATGGTTCCAGTCGCCCTGGGTCCACTCGATCCCGCCGGGGGAGGCGAGGCTCGAGTCCGTGGACTCGCCGGAGCGGAACAGGTCCAGCAGCTGACCGGTCCGCTCGAGGTCCCCCTCGCGCCCGTCGGTGACCAGGTGCTGCTCGATCTCGAGCAGGGCGATCCAGTCGTTGTCGTCGTAGAAGAAGTCGCCGTGCGCGCCCTGCTCGGAGTCGGTCGCGGCGGTGTAGCCGGGCAGGCCCGTGGTGCCGCCCTGCGGGTACCAGTACTGCTCCTGGGCGCGGCGCAGCGCGGCATCCGCCGCGGCGTAGGCGGAGGAGTCCTTCAGACCCGCCATCATCTCGGTGACCGCGGCGCGGGCCTGCGAGAGCGGCCACACGTAGGTGAACTCCGGATCGCCCTCCTGGCGCGGCGTCCGCTCGATGAGCATGTCCGGATCGGTCTCGGCGCGGAAGTGCGTGAGCAGCGCGTCGGAGGCAGCGCGGGCGCGACGCTCGCGCTCAACAGGGGTCGGCACGGCAGAGGGGTTCTCCGCGGGGGTCGTCTCGGTCACGGGGCGGGTCCTCTCGGCCGGGGGGGCGGCAGCCCCGGCGATGGTGGCGGGGATGGCGGCCGCAGCGGTAGCGGCGCCGGCGGAGCGCAGGAGAGTGCGTCGGGTCGGACGGGGCATGGTGGGACCTCACGGTCAGGGGTCGGATGGACCCACCACGCTACCGACGAGTGTGACGTGGCGCACGCGGTGCGTGCGGAGTGGTCCGATTTGCCCGGGCAGAGGTCGTCTCGGACTCCGCCGCGGCGTGCTCGCCCGAGCCGTGTCCGGCGTCCTCGGCCGGGTCCTTGATCAGGAGGTCCCCGATCGGCGGATCGGTCACCCAGCGGGTCGCCCGCGAGACGGGGGCGGAGCCCAGCAGGAGCGTGAGCACCACCGCCGCGGGGAGCAGCAGCACCCCGAACCACCACGTGTGGATCCAGGCCGGGGGATGGTCGGCGTACCGGATCGGCAGCAGCAGCACCGGGTGCAGCAGGTAGATCGTGAGGGAGCGGGTGCCGAGCACCGAGAGAGCGGAGGAACCGCGAGGGGTGATGAGCAGCAGGCCGAACGTGCCGATCACTCCTGTCACCAGCGCTCCGAGCTGCACGATCATCTCGAAGAGCGCCGGCGCATCCTCGTCATACGCCTCGCGGAGGAAGAAGGTGGAGGCCGGGACCTGCTCGCGCAGCAGCAGCGCGCACAGCAGGGCGGCGACCATGATCGCTCCGCCCAGCCAGCGGTGCCGGAAAGCCTTGATCCGCGCGAGCGTCTCCGGGGTGCTGATGAGGCCGATGACGAAGAACGGCAGCATCCCCGCGATGCGGCCCAGCGAGAAGGTCGAATCCAGGTCCGGATCCAGCGGCGCGATCACCGCGACCGCGACCGCGATCAGCAGCGGATGGCGCAGGCTGCGCAGCAGCGGCGAGAGCAAGCGCCACACCAGCAGCGCGAGCAGGAACCACAGCGTCCAGGCGGGCAGGAACAGCTGCAGCTCGAGGTTCCGCCCCTCCAAGAAGTGCTTGGCGACCTCATGCACCATCTGGAAGATCAGATAGGGCGCGACGATCGAGCTGAGCACGCGCTTCAGCTGCCGCGGCTCATTGCGGTAGCTGCGAGAGAGGTAGCCCGAGATCGCCACGAAGGCGGCCATGTGGAAGGAGTAGATCGCGGTGTAGACCATGTCCGGGATCACCTGGTCCAGGACGCGGAAGCTCTCCACCGTGTGTCCCACCACCACCATCGTGATGAGCAGGCCGCGGGCGTTGTCCAGGAACGGGTCCCGGGCGCGCGGCGTCGAGGAGGGTGACTCAGTCATGAGGGTGCTCCGGGGACGGGGTCAGGACCGCGCCAGGCTACGACGTCGGCCCCGCTCACTCCGGGAGGGGCGGCCCGGGTGTGGGCGAGGTCGCCCGCAGCCGGGCCGCCCGGGAGGGCACAGGGGGGCTCGCCGGCACGCGGCCGACGGGCCCATCCTGGCGACCGCGCACGTGCTCTCGGGCCGCCAGGGACCGCGGTCAGCCGCGGCCGCGGACCCAGCCCTTCCCGCCAGTGAGATCCAGCTCGTGGGGCAGCGGATTGCCGTAGCGGTGATTCGTCGCGCTGATCGCCTGCTCGTGCAGGAAGGGGAGCATTTCGACCCGGCCGTCGGCGACCACCTCGCCGGTGAAGAGCGCGAGCTCGACCCGGCGGGAATGAGCCGCACGCAGCGCCTCGTCGGCCTCCCCGAGCAGGCGCACCCGCGGCGTGTCCAGCGCGCCGAGGCGGGCGGCGAAGTCCTCGGCGGACTCGGTCGTGATCTGCGCGGGCGTGACCCCGGCCGCCTCCGCAGTCGCGACGAGCTCGGGATCGGCGAGGGACACCTCGACCGCGGCGCCGACGGTCGCCGCGGCGTGCAGCACGCGCGCCAGCTCTACGGTGCGTGTTGCGGCGGCAGCGCGGACCGTGACCGGCAGCGGCAGGTACCGCAGCAGGTTGATCTCACCGTGGATCTCCTGCACGTCCCGCGGCGCGAAAGTGCTGCTCCAGTGCTCGCGGTCGCTGTGCTGGGCCTCGGCGAGCCACGCTTCGGGATCAGCCTCCCGGTCCGGGACGTGCTCGGCATCGGCCCAGTCCATGAGGTGGATCAGATAGTTGGGGCCACCGGCCTTCGCGGTCTGCCCGATCGCGGAGCGCTTCCAGCCGCCGAAGGGCTGGCGCTCCACGATCGCGCCGGTGATGCCGCGGTTGACGTACAGGTTGCCGGCCTCGACGTGCTCGGTCCAGTACGCGATCTCGGTGGGCTCCAGCGAGTGCAGGCCCGCGGTGAGCCCGAAGGCGGTGCCGTTCTGGATCCGCACTGCGTCCTCGAGGGTGTCGGCGTGGATCATGCCCAGCAGCGGCCCGAAGTACTCGGTGAGGTGCAACGCGGAGCCCTCCCGCACGCCGGTGCGCACGCCGGGGGAGAAGAGGGTGCCGGATTCATCCAGCGCCCGCGGCTCGGACAGCCAGCTCTCGCCGGGTGCGAGCTCGGTCAGGCCCGAGCGCAGCTTCTCCCCGGGCTCCTCGACGACGGGTCCCATCTGCACGGTCGGGTCGGTGGGGCGGCCCACGTGCAGGCTCAGCACCGCGTCGGCGAGCTGTGCGGAGAAGCGCTGGGAGGTGGAGACGGAGCCGACGGTGATGACCAGCGACGCGGCGGAGCACTTCTGGCCGGCATGCCCGAAGGCGCTCGCGGCGACGTCGCGGGCGGCGAGGTCGAGATCCGCCTGCGGGGTGACGATGATGGCGTTCTTCCCGCTGGTCTCGGCGAGGATCCGCAGCTCGGGGCGCCAGGAGGCGAACAGCGCCGCGGTGTCCGAGGCACCGGTGAGGATGAGCTGGTCGATCCGCGGATCGGCGATGAGCGCGCGGCCCGCCTCGTTCTCGGGGACGTCCACGAGGGTGAACACCCCCTCGGGCACGCCCGCTTCGTGCATCAGTCGGCCCAGCAGCGCCCCGCAGCGGCGCGCCTGGGGAGCGGGCTTCATGATCACGGCGCTTCCGGTGACGAGCGCGGCCAGGGCGCCGCCCGTCGGGATCGCGACGGGGAAGTTCCACGGCGGCGTGACCAGCGTCAGCGGGCGCGTGGTCGCGCGGAGCTGGCCGAGCCGGGCGAGCTGCTCGGCCTGCTCGGCGTAATAGAGCGCGAAGTCGATCGCCTCGCTGATCTCCGGGTCGCCCTGCTCGAAGGTCTTGCCGGTCTCGGCGGCCATCACCTCCAGCAGCTCGCCGCGGTGGGCGGCGAGGGTTCCGGCGACGCGGCGCAGCACGAGCGCACGCTTCTCGACGCCGATCGCTTCCCACTCCGGCTGCGCCTCGAGCGCCCGGGTGATCGTCGCGTGGATCCCCTCCACGGAGGTCAGGCGCGCATCGGCCGCTTCCTTCTCCCCGATCCGCGAGCCGCGCAGGCGGTGGGAGAGCTGGGCGGCCCATTCCTGGTTCGCGGGCGTGGACAGGTCGGTGTCCGGCGTGTTGCGGAACGCGCCCGGCACGGCGGGCAGGCCGGGGGAGCCGAGCTCGAGAATGGTCCTGCCGCCCTGGATCTCCGCGGCCCGGTCCTGGTCGCGGTGGGTCGGTGCGGCGGTCTCGGTCAGTGCACGCTCCAGGGCGCGCTGGAACCGAACCTCCTCGCGTGCGAAGAGGTCCTCAGAGGTGTCCAGCTCGAAGGCGGCGGAGAGGAAGTTCTCGCTCGAGGCGTTCTCCTCGAGCCGGCGCACCAGGTAGGACACGGCGACGTCGAAGTGGCGCGGGTGCACGATGGGGACGTACAGGCGCATGGTGCCGGTCGCCTCGCGCACCACAGCCTGCTGGCCGGGCGCCATCCCGGCGAGCATCTCGAACTCGACGCCGCTGTCCGCCCCGGCGGGGATGCCGCGCCGCTGCATGAGCAGGTGCGCGAAGGCGACGTCGAAGAGGTTGTGGCCGGCGACGCCGAGGTGGACCGCCTCGAGGCGGGCCGGGTCCAGGGAGCCCAGCAGCAGGCGCTTGTACTGCGCATCGGTCTCCTCCTTGGACAGCAGCGGGGCCTGGCGCCAGCCGTGCACCGCCGCCTCCACCTGCTCCATGGCGAGGTTCGCGCCCTTGACCAGGCGCACCTTGACCGGTGCACCACCGGCGGCGACGCGGCGCTCGGCGAAGGCCCGCACCCGCTCCATCGCGCCGGTGGCGTCGGGCAGATAGGCCTGCAGCACGATCCCGGCGTGCATCTGGGCGAGTTCCGGCCGGTCCAGGAGGCGCTCGAAGACCTGCAGGGTCAGCTCGAGGTCGCGGTACTCCTCCATGTCCATGTTCAAGAAGGTGGGGTGCTCGCCGCGGGAGGCGTCGAGATACAGCGGCAGGAGGGTCTCCACGATGTGATCGACCGTCTGCTCCGCCGCCCACAGCGGCAGGTGGTCCACGATCGAGGAGACCTTGATCGAGACGTAGTCGACGTCCTCGCGGGCCACGAGCTCGCGCACGCCCTGGAGCCGGCGCGCCGCCTCCTGCGCGCCGAGCACGGCCTCGCCGAGGAGGTTTATGTTCAGCGAGGTCCCGTCCGCCGTGAGACGCGAGATCGCGGCGCTGAGCGGGCGGGGGCGCGCATCGAGGATGAGATGGGAGACCATCCGGCGCATCACCGCCTGCGCGGTGGGGACGACGACGGCGGGAGCGAGGTGGGAGGAGAACCCGCCGACGCCCAGCACCCGGCGCAGCGGGGCGGGCAGGAAGGCCGGCGGGTCCTGCGCGAGGCGGCGCAGCTCCACGGCCGCGGCGCGCGGATCCTCGGTACGGATCACCCGG
>DAHVRS010000266.1 GCA_027322375.1 Brachybacterium sp.
TCACGGTCGACACTCCCGTCGCGGGCGCCCGCCTGCGCGATGCCCGCAACGGCTTCTCGATCCCGCCGCAGCTGAGCCTCGGCACGATCCTGGATGCGGCGCCCCGCCCCTGGTGGTGGTTCGACTTCCTGACCACTCCGAAGCTCGAGTTCGCCTCGCTCAGCTCCACCGGCGGCACCGTCGGCGAGCTGCTGAACTCCGCGATGGATCCCAGCATCGACTTCGAGGACCTCGCCCGGATCCGCGCGATGTGGACGGGCAAGTTCGTGGTCAAGGGCGTCCAGACCCTCGAGGACGCGAAGCGCCTCGCGGACCTCGGAGTGGACGGGATCGTCCTGTCCAACCACGGCGGCCGCCAGCTCGACCGCGCCCCCGTCCCCTTCCAGCTCCTGCCGGAGGTGGCGCGCGAGGTGGGCGGCGATGTCGAGATCATCCTCGACACCGGGATCCGCAGCGGCGCGGACATCGTCGCCGCGATCGCGCTCGGCGCAGACTTCACCCTCATCGGCCGCGCCTATCTCTACGGTCTCATGGCGGGCGGACGCGAGGGCGTGGACCGAGCGATCGAGATCCTCGCCGACCAGGTGGTGCGCACCATGAAGCTGCTCCAGGTCCCGACCGTTGCCGACCTCGGCCCCGAGCACGTCACCCAGCTCCACCGCCTCGGCCGCCCCGAGAAGAGCGTTGCACCCCGCACCACCCCGGCCGGGAGCCGCTGACCGCTTCTGACCATGGACGCCCCGGGGACGGAGGCCTAGTGTCGGAGCATGACCGCCGACGACGCCGCCTCCGCCCCCACTTCCTCTTCCCCCGCCTCGTCATCTACTGCCCCGGACATCAAGCCGCGCAGCCGCACCGTCACCGACGGCCTCGCGGCCACCACCTCCCGCGGCATGCTCCGCGCCGTGGGGATGGGCGATGAGGACTGGGACAAGCCGCAGATCGGCATCGCCAGCTCCTGGAACGAGATCACCCCCTGCAACCTGTCCCTGGACCGCCTCGCGCTCGCCGCGAAGGAAGGTGTGCACGCGGGCGGCGGCTATCCGCTGCAGTTCGGCACGATCTCCGTCTCCGACGGCATCTCGATGGGGCACGAGGGCATGCACTACTCCCTCGTCTCGCGCGACATCATCGCCGACAGCGTCGAGACGGTGATGCTCGCAGAACGCCTTGATGGGTCTGTTCTCCTCGCCGGCTGCGACAAGTCCCTGCCCGGCATGCTCATGGCCGCGGCCCGCCTGGACCTCGCGAGCGTGTTCGTCTACGCCGGCACGATCATGCCCGGCCGGGCCTCGCTCAGCGACGGCACGGAGAAGGACGTGACGATCATCGACGGCTTCGAGGCCGTCGGGGCGTGCGCGCGCGGGCTCATGAGCCGGGAGGACGTCGGCCGGATCGAACGCTCGATCTGCCCGGGCGAAGGGGCGTGCGGCGGCTTCTACACCGCGAACACCATGGCCACCGTTGCCGAGGCGATCGGCATGTCGATCCCCGGCTCGGCCGCTCCCCCGTCGGCCGATCGTCGCCGCGATGCGGACGCGCGCCGGGCCGGCGAGGCGGTGGTGGGGATGCTGCGCCGCGGCCACACCGCGCGCGACATCATGACCAAACCTGCCTTCGAGAACGCGATCAGCCTGGTCCAGGCCTTCGGCGGGTCCACGAACGCGGTCCTGCACCTGCTCGCGATCGCGCACGAGGCGGAGGTGGACCTGACGCTCGAGGACTTCGCCCGGATCGGCGCGAAGGTGCCGCACCTCGCGGACCTCAAGCCCTACGGCCGCTACGTGATGAACGACGTGGACCATGTGGGCGGGATCCAGGTGGTGATGCGGACCCTGCTGGACGAGGGACTCCTGGACGGGGACTGCCTCACGGTCACGGGGCGCACGATCGGGGAGAACCTCGAGGTGCTCTCGCCGCGACCGGCCGACGGGCGGGTGCTGCGCCCCGCGTCCGCGCCGATCGCGCCGACGGGCGGGATCACGATCCTGCACGGCTCGCTCGCGCCGGAGGGCGCGGTGGTGAAGTCCGCCGGGTTCGAGGAGGACGTCTTCGAGGGGACCGCGCGCGTGTTCGAGCGGGAGCATGCGGCGATCGAGGCCCTGAACGACGGCACGATCGACCACGGCGACGTGGTGGTGATCCGCTACGAGGGCCCGAAGGGCGGGCCCGGGATGCGCGAGATGCTCGCGATCACCGGCGCGATCAAGGGCGCAGGTCTCGGCAAGGATGTGCTGCTGATGACCGACGGTCGCTTCTCCGGCGGGACGACGGGGCTGTGCGTCGGGCACATCGCCCCGGAGGCGGTGGACGGCGGCCCGATCGCCTTCGTGCGCGACGGGGACCGGATCCGCCTGGACGTCGGCGCGGGCACCCTCGACCTGCTGGTCGACGAGGCGGAGCTCGCCGCGCGCCGGGAGGGCTGGGAGCCGCTGCCGCCGAAGTTCACCAAGGGCGTGCTGGGCAAGTACGTGAAGCTCGTGAAGTCCGCCTCCCGCGGCGCGATCCTCGGGGACTGAGCGGGGCGAGCACGGTTCAGGGCTCGGCGACGAGCAGCACGAGGGACCCCTCGTAGCACGGCAGGGTGCGCAGCGCGCCATGACGGGCGTCCCGGGTGCCGTCGAGCAGGTCACCGGCGAGCTCCCGGGTGAAGCGGTCGATCACCGCGGGCTCGACGAGGCTCCAGGCCGAGCAGGCGCGCTGCGCCTCGGCATCGAGCAGGTGCTCGGGCCGTCCGTAGTAGGCCTCGGTGAACCCGTCGGTGCAGCCCTGCGGGATGAGCACGGTGCTGATCGAGACGCTGCCACCGAGTCCGTCGGCGAGCGCCTCCGGCGACGGGTAGCGGCGCGCCTCGACCTCGAGCACCTCCGGCGCGTACTCCCGCACCCAGAACTCCTCGACGCGGCTCGGGTCACAGGTGAGGATCACGACCGGGCCGCGCGTCACGCGGCGCAGCTCGGCCAGGCCCGCAGGAAGGTCCTGCCACTGGTGGACGCTGAAGGTGGTCATGGCGGCGTCGAAGGAGTCGTCGGCGAAGGGCAGCTGCTCGGCGGTCGCGTCCACGGCCGGGGCCAGGTGGGCGGGGCGCTGGGCCCGCATCACGGCGGAGGGCTCGACGGCGGTGACCTCCCGGCCCGTCGGCTCGTAGGAGCCCGCCCCGGCGCCGACGTTCAGCACGGTGCGCGCCTCGCCGAGCGCCTGCGCGATCACGGCGGCGAGCCGCGGGTCGGGGCGTCGGTAGCGGGAGTAGGTGGACCCGAGGGCGCCGTAGTCCGCGTCTCCCGCGCTGCCGTCGTGCCTGCGCTGTGCCATGGGAGTCAGCCTAGTGAGGGGATCGGGCGTGGACGGCCGCGTGCGGCCGGGCTCCCGGGTCCGTGCGCGTCTCGACGCCGAGGACCTCGAACCCCGCCTCCTCCAGGAGCTCGGTCATCCGGCCGACGGGCCAGTGCTGCGCCGGCGCGACGGCGTGGTCGAAGGGCTGCTGCCGCGTCCCGTCGAAGAACCCCAGCAGCAGGGTCCCTCCGGGGCGCAGGGCCCCGCGCAGAGCGGCGAGGGCGCCGGGCATCTCCGCGGGCTCGAGATGGATCAGCGAGTACCAGACGAGGATCCCGCCCCAGGTTCTCGGATGCCCTTCGAGGTCGGCGAGCGCGGCGCGGCGGTAGACGGTGTCGGGATGGCGGTCCCGGGCGATGCGCACGAACTCCTCCACCGGGTCCCAGCCCTCGACGTCGAGGCCGAGCGCCGCGAGGTGCGCGGTCCAGTGTCCGGGGCCGCAGCCGAGGTCGAGCAGCGGTCCACAGAACGTGCGCGCCCAGGTCTCGATCCGTCGCACGTCCACAGGGGCCATCGCCTCGACGCTGCCGAGCAGCTCGGTGTACTCCTCGGCACGGCGGGCGTAGGCCTCCAG
>DAHVRS010000267.1 GCA_027322375.1 Brachybacterium sp.
CTCGAGCAGCACCTCGCCGGGAGCGGGGCCAGGGTCCGACGTGCCCGCCTCCCTGTACTGCTCGAGCGCACGCGGAAGCCAGCACCCCGCCGCCCGCAGCTCAGCCGCATGCCGGGTGAGCACCTCGGGGGTCGGCCCGTCGGCGAGCACCTGGCCGTGACGGTCCAGGGCGATCGTGCGTCCGGGCAGGCCGTCCAGTCCCTCTTCCCCCGCCCAGTCATCGAGCCGGTGCTCGACGAGGACCACGCTCACCCCGTCCGCGCGGGCTGCGCGGCGCACGGTGCTCCGCACCGCGGCCACCCCGTCGGCGTCGAGCATGGCCGTCGGCTCATCCAGCAGGAGCAGCCGGGGCCGGGCGACGAGCGCGGTCGCGAGCCCGGCCCGCTGCAGCTGCCCGCCGGAGAGGGACGCGGCAGGCCGGTCCGCGAGCGCGGCGATCCCGGCCGCTTCGAGCGCGCCACGGACCCGCTCACCGATGTCGTCGGGCGGGACGCAGCGGCTCTCGAGAGGGAGGGCGACGTCGTCCGCGACCTGGGGCAGGCACACCCCGTCGGCCGGGTCCTGGCCGAGCAGCGAGACGCTTCCCGCGAGGGCGAGCACCCCGCCGCCGATCGGGTCGAGGCCGTCCACACGCAGGGTCCCGGTGACGTGTCCGCGCTGGTGGGAGGGGATCGCGCCGGCGAGCGCGCGCAGAAGCGTGGACTTCCCGCCGCCGCTCGGCCCGATCAGCAGCACCTGCTCGCCAGCATGAATGGTCCCGGTCCAGGGTCCGACCCCGGCGCCGGAGGGAAGGACGATCTCGAGCTCCTCCGCCTGCACTATGACGTCGGCCCCACGCGCATCCGGCACGAGCGGCGGGACCAGCGCCGGGTCAGCGGACACGACGCTGCGGGATCGCGTCCCCGCTCGCGGCGCCGATCGCGAAGTCGGCGAGCACGCCGGTGCGCTCCAGCGCGCGGACGATCACCTTCGCGAGCAGCCCGCCGAGCACGACCCCTGACACGGCCTGCACGGCGAGGCGCAGCATCAGCAGGTCCTGGCCGTACCAGCCCATCCGATACGCGGTCCACCAGAACACGAGGCTCGCGCCCAGCAGGCCCGATGCCGCGAACACGCCCCAGCCGAAGCGACGGTAGCGGGTCAGCGCGAAGGGCAGCTCGGAGCCGAGGCCCTGCAGCGCCGCGGAGAGCAGCAGGAGCGGGCCGACGGGGCTGCCGAGGAACAGCACCTCGATCACCGCGGCGAGGATCTCGGCGAGGATCCCCACTCCCGGGCGGCGCAGGATCGCGATCGCGATCGGGGCCACGAGCAGCCAGGTGCCGAACATGAGGTGCTGGGCGAGGTCTCCGGCCGGACCCATCGCGATCGCGAGACCGTTCCATGCCTGCACGAACACCCAGTACAGGAACCCGAAGACGACGCCGAGCACGACGATCAGCACGATCTCGCGCAGGCTCAGCCGGGGCCGACGGGTCGCGGTGGGAGCGGGCTGGGCGGGTGCATCGACGGTGCGCTGCCTGCTCATCGTGCGTCCTCCCCAGCGGTCTCAGACTTCTCAGCGAGCTCGCGCACCTCGTGCGAGGGGCTGTTCAGCGAGATCGTGAGGTGGCTCGTGACGTGCTGGACGCTGCGGCCCACGAGGAGCCAGCCGGCGACCGCGCTCGCGATCACCGCGCCCACATCGCCCTCGAGGCGGGTCGCGAAGTGCTCGGAGCCTCGATAGGTGCCGAGCTCCTTCGCATGGTCGATCGCGGCATAGATGTCGCGCATGTGGTCGGGGGCGGTGCCATCGGCGGAGACCTGGTCTGCCAGCGGGTACAGCGACCATTCGGCGGAGGCGAAGCGGCCGGTGCGGCGCACGGGCGGCACCTCGGTCGCGCGAGGGCCGGCGCCGCCGGGCAGCTCGCACACCACCTCGCCGGGGCAGCCGCGAGACAGGAGCACGGAGAGCGTCGCGTGGTGCTCGGTGCGGGAGAGGGCCTCGGCGAGGTCCACGAGCACTCGCTGGAGGTGCACCTCGTGGCCACCGAAGTAGGTGGAGACGTCCCCGGTCTCGGTGAGGAGTCCGGTGGTGTCCAGGCGCGAGAGCGCGTCGGTGATGATCCGGGCGTAGTCCTCGCTCATCACCGCGGCGGTGACGCGGGCGCCCACGCCGAAGCCGAGCGGGGTCGCGGTGGGATCCGCAGTGGGGGTGGGAGCGGCGGGCGATGTGGTCACGGTCCATGCCTTTCGAACGGGCACGGGCGCGCGGCGACTATCGCTCGGCGGAGCTCCCTGCGCCGGCATGATCCGGGTCAGGTTCTACGGTCGGAGTTCGAGTACTCCCTCTCAGCCCGGCTCACCGGACTCCCGTGCACGCGGCCAGGGTAGCCCGCCCAGCGCGTCAGGTCGGAGCGGCGTCCGCGCGGCGGGACTCAGCCCGCTGGTCAGCCCGCCGTGACCTCGACGATCCCGCCCTCGGGCCAGTCCCGCACCTCCGTGCCCTCGGGCGCGAGCGCCGTGGACTGTCGCAGGTAGATCGCGCGACCGGGCCCGCTCGCGACCCCGTCGTGGACCGGCAGCGCGAGGCGCGGACCCACGGCGCGCAGGAAGTCGATCGTCTCAGCCATCTTCGACCAGGGCGCGACGACAGCGAAGGCGAGCACGTCGATGCCGTGGAACTCGGGCACCGGCTCGAGCGAGTCCCCGGTGATGCCGAGCCGCGGCCCGTCCCCGGACTGAAGGACCAGCCCGGAGTTGCCCACGCGCGGGATGTCGGGGTGGATGATCGCGTGGCGCCCGCCGACGGCGCGGATCCGCAGCGGGGCATGGTCGCCGATGCCCGGCAGCTCGTGCTCCTCCCCCGCCGCGAGCGGCAGCACCCGTGCACGCTCCACGCTCGGACCGTCGGTCACGGTGAGCATCTGCGCGGTCTCCGGCTCAGCGATGACCTCCGCGTGCGGGGAGGCGGCGACCACTTCCGCGAGCAGCTCGGGGTCCACATGGTCGGCGTGCTGATGGGTGAGGAGCACGGCGTCGATGCTGGCGAGGACATCGGCGCCGAGCCCGCGCACGGCCTCGCCGCTGAAGCCGCCCGGGTCGACGAGCAGGCACCGGCCCGCGGTCTCGACGAGCAGGCACGAGTGGACGAGGTGGCGGATCTTCATCGGTGCTCCTCCAGGATCTGAGCGGTGGCTCTGCGCACGTGCAGTGTGACCTCGAACCTACCCCGTGCAGGCGGCGGATCACACGGTGGTCGCCCTCCCTCTGCGCACCTCTCACTCGGTACCATGGAGGCGTCGGCCCCGGGCCGTCGGCCGCATGCGCGTCGACCCCGTGCCCACCCCAGCCCTCACCCGT
>DAHVRS010000269.1 GCA_027322375.1 Brachybacterium sp.
ATGCCGGCGCACAAAAAAACGCCGGGCCGGCCGGCGTTACTGTTGTGCTGATTCGCCGCGATCTGCTGGGCCATGCCTTGCCAGTATGCCCACCGGCATTCGATTACAGAGCGCGTCATGTGGGAGAGCTTCCGCCGCGAACTGGGGCCTGCGAACCTGCGCATGCTGCCGCTGTTGATCGTGCAGTCCGGGGCCGCTGCGATGGTGTGGCTCGTGATGGGCGGCGGGGTGCCGGGCAACGGCTCCGCGATGCTCCTCGCCGGGCTCGCCGTCATCTCCCTGGCGTGGTCCACGCTCGCGCTCGCTCTGATCGTCGCAGTGCCGCGGGTGCGGGAGCAGGAGCTGCTGGTCACCTGGCGGCTCGCCGTGCTCCTGCCCGCGACGGTGCCCGGGCGCTTCCTCGGTCTCATCCTGGGGCTGGGCGCATGGACCGTGCTCGCCGCCCTCCTGTGGCCGCTCGCGCTGCTCGCCGGCGCCTCGGTCCCGATCCAGCTCGCGCTCGCTCTCCTCGGCCGGCGCATCGAGCTGCTGCTCGAGGACATCTCCGCCGAGTCGCGGGGCGCCCGCGCCGCGGCGGCCCGGGCTGAGGCGCCAGACGCAGAGAACGGCGTCGGCCGCGGAGCCTGAGCGAACCGGGACCCCGGTGCAGGGGATACGCTGAGGACATGATCGCCCGGAGGTGTGCGCGGCTCGCGTCGGCAGGCCACGGGGCGGCTGGGGACCGCCGCATCGCGGGGACCGCAGCGACGCGAGAGATGCATTTCGAACGGAGAGACATGGCAGACCTGGATGTGACCCGCGCAGACGCGGTGCTGATCGGAGGGGGCATCGCCAGTGCGACCCTCGCCGCGATGCTCAGCGAGCTCGAGCCGGGCTGGGACATCGAGGTGCTCGAGCGCCTCGACTCCCTCGGCGCGGAGTCCAGCGACGCGTGGAACAACGCCGGCACCGGCCACAGCGCGCTGTGCGAGCTGAACTACACCCCGCAGGACGTGGACGGCTCCGTCAGCCCCGCGAAGGCCATCTCGATCAACGAGCAGTTCCAGGTCTCGCGCCAGTTCTGGGCCCATCTGGTGGAGAACGATCGCATCGGCGATCCCTCGGAGTTCATCCACACCGTGCCGCACATGAGCTTCGTGAACGGCGTGGAGAACGTGGACTTCCTGCGCCGGCGCCACGAGGCGCTGATCGAGAACCCGCTGTTCGACAAGATGGAGTTCACCACCGAGCACGCGCAGCTCGCCGACTGGGCGCCGCTGATCTCCCGCGGCCGGCCCGTCACCGAGACCTTCGCGGCAACCCGCTCCCCCGACGGCACCGATGTCGACTTCGGTGCGCTGACCCGTCAGATGCTCGAGTTCGCGGGCCGTCACGGCACCACCGTCTCCACCGGTTCCGAGGTCGTGGACCTGCGCCGGATGGGCACGGACTGGGGCGTCATGGTCCGCTCGACCGCGGACTCCTCGATGCGGGTCGTGCGGGCGCCGTTCGTCTTCGTCGGCGCAGGCGGCTACGCCCTGCCGCTGCTGCAGAAGTCAGGGATCGACGAGATCCGCGGCTTCGGCGGCTTCCCGATCTCCGGCCAGTGGCTGCGCTGCACCGACCCCGAGATCATCGCCCAGCACGACGCGAAGGTGTACGGCAAGGCCGCCGTCGGTGCCCCGCCGATGAGCGTCCCCCACCTCGACACTCGCTACGTGGGCGGGAAGCGGTCGCTGATGTTCGGCCCCTACGCGGGCTGGTCGCCGAAGTTCCTCAAGACCGGCAAGTACACCGACCTGTTCGCGTCGATCAAGCCCTCGAACATCACCCAGATGATGGCGGTCGCCCCGCCGAACCTCGACCTCATGGTCTACCTCGGCTCGCAGCTCGCCGCCACGCACACCCAGCGCTTCGAGGCGCTGCTGGAGTACATGCCCTCGGCCCGCATCGAGGACTGGGAGGAGGTCACCGCCGGGCAGCGCGTCCAGGTGATCGCCCCGCACAGGACCAAGCACGGCGTGCTCCAGTTCGGCACCCAGCTGATCACCGCGGCCGACGGCTCGATCAGCGGCATGCTCGGCGCCTCCCCGGGTGCCTCGACGGCGACCAGCATCATGTTCGACATGCTGCAGACGATGTTCCCGCAGCGCATCGACGCCTGGCGCCCCACCCTGACCCAGATGGTGCCGAGCTGGGGCCGTTCCCTCTCGGCCGATGCCGACGAGGCGCACCGCACGCTGGACCGCACCGCGGACGCTCTGGGGCTGACGCACTCCTGAGCATCACCGATCACTGACCCGGACCTCTGACCGAGCCGGACCGAGCAGCAGGCGCACCGCCGCGCCACACCGAGGAAGAAGGCACATCGATGCGGATCTCCCTGATGACCACCTGCCTGGTGGACGTGATGGCGCCGGACGTCGCACGGGCGACGGTGACGCTGCTCGAACGGCTCGGTCACGAGGTCGTGTTCGACGAGCGTCAGACCTGCTGCGGGCAGATGCACACGAACTCCGGGTACTACACGGAGGCCGCGCCGATCGTGCGCTCCTTCGTGGACACCTTCGAGCCGGCGCTCGAGGAGGTCGACGCGATCGTCATGCCCTCGGGCTCCTGCGCCGGATGCGTGCGCGACCAGCACGCGGTGGTGGCACGCCATGAGGGGGATCCCCTGCTCGAGGAGCGGGCCGCCGCGGTCGCGGCGAAGACCTACGAGCTCTCCGAGCTGCTCGTGGACCTGCTCAAGGTGACCGACGTCGGCGCGTACTTCCCGCACTCGGTGACCTACCACCCCACCTGCCATTCGATGCGCTTCCTCAAGGTGGGTCCGCGTCCGCTGCGACTGCTGCGCGCGGTCGAGGGCATCGAGGTGAAGAACCTCCCCGAATCCGACACCTGCTGCGGCTTCGGCGGCACGTTCTCGGTGAAGAACGAGGCCACGAGCGACGCGATGGTCACCGACAAGGCCGCGAACGTGGTCGCCAGCGGCGCCGAGTTCGTCGTCGCAGGCGATGCGTCGTGTCTGATGAACATCGGCGGGAAGCTGCGCCGCACGGGCGCGGCACCGCGCTCCGTGCACCTCGCGCAGATCCTCGCCTCGACGAAGGAAGACCCCTTCGTCCCCTCCGACACGATCCTCGGCAGGGCCTCGTCATGAGCAGCTCCCACCCCCAGGCCGCTCCGCAGCACGCGATCGCGACGAGGCAGGAGAACCAGCGATGAGCACCGTCCATCTCGGGATGCCGGAGGTCCGCCCCCAGCACGCCTCCCCCTCTTCCACGTTGCGCGGCTCGCGCGGCTTCAACGAGGCGGCCCGTGACGAGCTCGCCGACGAGACTCTGCGCGGCAACCTCCGTCACGCGACCGCGACCATCCAGGCCAAGCGTGCCTCCGCGGTGCGCGAGGTGCGGGACTGGCAGAAGCTCCGCAACGCCGGCAGCGCACTGAAGTGGCAGGTCACCGACCATCTCCCGGAGCTCCTCGAGCAGCTCGAGGAGTCGGTCACCGCGGCTGGCGGCGTGGTGCACTGGGCCCGCGACGCCGAGGAGGCCGGCGAGATCATCACCCGCCTCGCCCTCGAGCGCGGCGCCGAGGAGATCCTGAAGGTCAAGTCGATGGCGACCCAGGAGATCGCGCTGAACGACGTGCTCGCCCATGCCGGGATCCGGGCGATCGAGTCCGATCTCGCCGAGCTCATCGTCCAGCTCGCGGAGGACACCCCCTCCCACATCCTCGTCCCCGCGATCCACCGCAACCGCGCCGAGATTCGCGAGATCTTCCTATCAGCGATGCCGGACCTGGACCCGTCGATCACCGATGAGCCGGCCGAGCTCGCCGAGGCGGCGCGCCGCTTCCTCCGCGAGAAGTTCCTGGACATGCCCGGCAAGGTCGCGATCTCCGGCGCGAACTTCGCCGTCGCCGAGACCGGCACGCTGGTCGTGGTGGAGTCCGAGGGGAACGGCCGGATGTGCCTGACCCTGCCGAAGACCCTCATCTCGGTGGTGGGGATCGAGAAGATCGTCCCCACCTTCCAGGACCTCGAGGTGTTCCTGCAGCTGCTGCCGCGCTCCTCGACCGGGGAGAGGATGAACCCGTACACAACCCTGTTCACGGGCGTGCACGAGGGCGACGGGCCTGAGGAGTTCCACCTGGTGCTCCTGGACAACGGCCGCTCCGCGGTGCTGGAGGATCCCGAGGGGCGCAGCGCCCTGCACTGCATCCGCTGCTCGGCCTGCCTGAACGTGTGCCCCGTCTATGCGCGCACGGGCGGGCACGCCTACGGCTCGACCTATCCCGGGCCGATCGGCGCGATCCTCTCCCCGCAGATGACGGGCATGACCGGCACCGACGACCCGAACTCGACCCTGCCCTACGCCTCGAGCCTGTGCGGGGCCTGCTACGACGTCTGCCCGGTGAAGATCAACATCCCGGAGATCCTCGTGCACCTGCGCGCCGAGGACGTGGACCGTCGCCGGGAGACCCGCGGCGAGTTCCACGGCACCTGGGATGCAGCGCTGAAGGGCGCGAGCACGCTCATGTCCTCTCCGCGCGCCTACGACATCGCGGTCCGCTCCGCGGGCGCGCTCGGGAAGCTGCTGCCCGGGACGAACATCGGCAAGCTCCCCGCGATCATGCCGCTGATGCCCGGCTGGACCGATCATCGCGATCTGCCCAAGCCCGGCCCCTCCTTCCGCACCTGGTGGGACCAGCGCGAGAAGGAGAAGGCGGCACGCGGCCCGGACAGCACTGCTGACGGCGCAGGTGACAGCACAGCGGACACCGCGGCCGACGGCGCAGCGGACACCGCGGCCGACGGCACGACGCGCGAGGGCGAGGAGCAGGCATGACCGAGTGGAGCGGCGCCCGGCCCCAGCGCACTCCCGGTATGAGCGCGAAGGAGGAGATCCTCGCGCGTGTGCGCACGGCCCTCGCAGCGCCGCGCCGGGACGCGGTCACCGAGGCGGAGGATGTTCCCCGCGAGTATCAGCGCGCGGATGATAAGCAGGAGGTCTCCACCGACCCCGCGAAGGTGCGCGACGTGCTCGTCCAGCGCCTCGAGGACTACACCGCGATCGTCCACCGCACCGCTGCTGCGGGAGCGCCCGCGGCGGTCGCCGCCGCTCTGGCCTCGGCCGGGAGCGTCGTCGTCCCGGATGCTCTGCCGGCGGAGTGGACGCGCGAGCTCAGCGCGGAGGTGCTCGTGGACGACGGCAGCGCGAGCCCGCGTCAGCTCGATGCGATCGACGCCGTCCTCACCGGCTGCCACACCGCGATCGCGCTGACCGGCACGCTCGT
>DAHVRS010000325.1 GCA_027322375.1 Brachybacterium sp.
GGCTCGTCGAAGAGCAGGGCCTTGGGCTTCATGGCGAGCGCCCGCGCGATCGCGACGCGCTGCTGCTGCCCGCCGGACAGGGCTGTGGGCAGGGAGTTCGCCTTGTCGGCGAGGCCCACGCGCTCCAGCAGCTCCATCGCCTGCGTGTCCGCCTCCGCCTTCGCGACGCCGCGCACCTTGCGCGGGCCCAGGGTCACGTTGTCGATCGCCTTGAGGTGCGGGAAGAGGTTGAAGCTCTGGAACACCATGCCCACGTCCGCGCGCAGGCGGGTGAGATCCTTGCCCTCCTCGGGCAGGCGCTCCCCGTCGATCGTGATCTCGCCGGCGGTGATCGTCTCCAGGCGGTTCAGGCAGCGGCACAGCGTGGACTTGCCGGAGCCGGAGGCGCCGATCAGGGCGACGACCTCACCGCGGTGGATGTCCAGGTCGATGTTCTTCAGGGCCTGGAAGTCGCCGAAGAACTTGTCCACGCCGCGCGCCGAGATGAGGGGCGCACCGAGGGGCCTCTTCTTCCGGGCGGCACGGCCGCTGGCGGCCGGGGCGGCGTCGGTGCCGGACGGCGAGCTGATCTCGTTCATCCCACGAGAATGTCCCCGACGCCGACATCTGTCCACATGGCAAGGGCCCCGACCGCATGTCGGGATCCGTTCGTGACCGTACGTGGCGCAGCGTGGCGTGGGGTGGCGTGGGGTGGCCGGAGAGCGACGGGCGCGCCAACCACCCGCTCCGGCCGCCCCGCCAGCCTCAGGCCTGGTACTTGCCCTGGTAGACGGAGGCGAAGGGCGTCGCACCCTCCTGGCGGTTCTCGATCGCGCTGGTGACCACCGCCTTGGCGGTGCGGGCCGCCTCGAGCGGAGTCGCGCCCTTGGCGAGCTCGGCGGTGACCGCGGCGGCGAGGGTGCAGCCGGCGCCGTTCACGCGCTCCTCGCCGATCTTCGGGCTGCGCAGCTCCACGACCTGCTCGCCGTCGTAGAACACGTCCACCGCGTCCTCGCCCTCGAGCATGACGCCGCCCTTCGCGAGCACGATCACGTCGAAGAGCTCGTGGATGCGCTTGGCGGCCTCGATGAGCTCCTCGACCGACTCGATCTTCTCCACCCCGGACAGGGCGATGGTCTCGAAGTGGTTGGGGGTGACGAAGGTGGCCCTCGGCAGGATCTGCGCCTTGAGCGCGTCGTCGGTGTCCTGGGCGAAGCCGCCGTCGGACCCCTTGCAGATCAGCACCGGGTCGAGGACCACGTTGGTGAAGGAGCGCTCGGCGAGCGCGGTGGCGACGGTGTCGATGGTCGCGGGGGTGCCGAGCATGCCGATCTTCACGGTGTCGATCTGGTGCACGGCGGTCGCGGCCTCGATCTGGTCGGCGATCACCTGCGGGTCGATCGGCACGAAGCGGTGTGCCCAGTTGTTCTTCGGGTCGAAGGAGGCGATGCATGTCAGGGCCGCGGCACCGAAGGTTCCGAGCTGGTGGAACGTCTTGATGTCGGTCTGCGCCCCGGCGCCTCCGGTGGTCTCGGAGCCGGCGATGGTGAGGGCGACGTGAGTCATGGGGAGGCCTTTCTGGCGATGCTCGATGGAGGACTGCAAGGGACCGCGTGGGGACGCGCAGGCCCGCGGACAGGGGGCCGACGGGGCCGGACCGCGGTGAGGCGATCATGGCCGCACGGTCATGGCCGCGCGCTCCCAGGGCCCGGACCCAGGCGGTGGATCCCGGGGCCCGTCGCATCGGCCGGGTCGCGCGCTCCCAGGGCCGGGGACCGTGTGAGGTCCGCCTGGCCCGTCGCAGCGACCGACTGCCGATCCTAGTCCCTCCGGTACAGTGCCGGACGTGCTGACGCCGGACCGAACCGCGCAGGAGACCGCTGCGCGCGCCCCCTCCCCCGGCGCTCCCGCACGCTCTGGACTCCGCGCCCTGGCGGATGAGCATCTGGCGTCCACGATGAAGTTCCTGCTGGTCGGCGGGGTGGTGTTCCTGCTGGATGCCGCGATGTACAACGTGCTCGTGTTCTGGCATCCCTCCCACGGCTGGGGGCAGGGCCTGCTGCACGGCACCCCACTCACGGCGAAGCTGCTGACGATCGCGGCGGCCTCCTGTCTGACCTATCTGGGGAACCGGCTGTGGACGTTCTCGGACCGGCCCCGGCCCGATACCCGCCGCTCGATCATGATGTTCCTGCTGATCAACCTCATCGCGACGGGGCTGCAGCTCTCGTGCCTGGGCTTCAGCCGCTACGTGCTGGGGCTCGACTCGGTGCTCGCGGACAACATCTCCGGCACCTTCATCGGGCAGATCGTCTCGACGTCCTTCCGGTACATCACCTACGGCCGGTTCGTCTTCCCCCGCCGCTGAGCCCCCGCGCCCCTACCGTCGGCCCCGCCCGCCACGATCCCAGCGCGCTCCCGCCTCGCACATGTCCTCGCGATGACGTGACGTGACGAACGCATGTCCTACTCGACGGGAACCCTGTCATCCGCGGGCGCATACGGCCACCCGCCGTCGCGAAGAGCCATAGGCGCGCATCTTCCTTCCCCTGCCCGGCCGCGGTCCGTAGCTTTCCGGCCATGTCCGCCACCACGACGCTGCCTGTGCTCGAGGCCGCCGCGCCCACGCGCCGCCGCCCCGCGCTGAGCTATGA
Source organism: Brachybacterium sp. (assembly GCA_027322375.1). Classification (GTDB taxonomy): domain Bacteria; phylum Actinomycetota; class Actinomycetes; order Actinomycetales; family Dermabacteraceae; genus Brachybacterium. The sequence goes on from DAHVRS010000325.1 coordinate 2,634, forward strand.
GCTGTTCCCGGCCCGCTCGGACGTGTCCTTCGACCGTCTGCGCGAGACGATCGCGCAGCTCGAGGCCACCGACCCCGATCACGTCTCCGTCACCAGCCGCGCCGGGCACGGCAACCTCGACCGGGTCCTCGAGCTCACCGACCATGTGCTCACCGAGACCCGGCTGCGCCCGCTGGTGCACCTCACCTCGATCGGCTCGACCCGCGCGCAGCTGGCCACGATCATCCACGCGCTGCTGGACCGCGGGGTCCGCGGACTGCTCGCCCTGCGCGGCGACCAGCCCGAGGGGCACCGGCTCGAGGACGACGAGATCCCCTTCGCCCGTCCGCTCGTGGAGCTGATCCGCCAGATCGAGCACGAGCGCAGCGCAGCGCTGGCCGGTGGGCGGGTCTCGATCGGCGTCGCCGCCTACCCGCACCTGCACCCGGAATCCCCCACCACCAGCCACGACACCGAGGTGCTGGTCGCGAAGCAGCGCGCCGGCGCGGACTTCGCGATCACCCAGGTCTTCTTCGGGGCCGACGCCTACTGCGGCCTGCTGCAGCGCTCCCGCACCGCCGGCGTGACGCTCCCGATCATCCCCGGGCTCGTCCCTGCCACGAATCCGACGCGCCTCGCCCGCCTCGCCGCGCTCAGCGGGGTCGAACCTCCGCGCGAGCTGCTGCACGCCCTGGAGACCGCGTCCAGCGATACCGACCGTCGGCGGATCGGGGTGCGGCACACCGTCGACCTCGCCGCGCGGGTGCTCGACGCGGGCGCGCCCGGGTTGCACCTGTTCACCTTCAACTCGCACGCCGACGCGCTCGACGTGCTGGACCACCTCGACCTGGACCGCTGGTCCACCCCTGCCCATTCCGCCACTGCTCACTCCGCCACCCCACAGCACGCCCCGCCCCAGGCCACCCCCGCTCAGACCGCCCTCATTCAAGGAGATCTCCGATGACCACCGACGCCCACCCCACCACTCCGTCGGCCACCCCGCCCACCCCGCTCCCCGCCGCGACGCCGCTCGGCTACCCTCGCATCGGTCCCGACCGCGAGCTGAAGAAGGCGGAGGAGGCCTACTGGGCCGGGCGCATCGACCGGGCCGAGCTCGCCCGCCGCACCCGGGCGCTGCGCCGCGCGACCCGCGAGCGCCTCGCCGCGCTGGGCCTCACGGGTCCGTCGGCCGCGCCGGAGACCTTCTCCCTCTATGACCAGGTGCTTGATGCAGCGCTCGCCGTCGGCATCGTCCCGGCACGTTTCGCGGACATCGTCGCGGCCGACGGCACAGCCCGCGAGGACGGGCTCTTCGCGCTCGCGCGCGGCACTGCGGCGCAGCCGCCGCTGGAGATGACCAAATGGTTCGACACGAACTACCACCACCTCGTCCCCGAGATCGGACCGACCACCCCACTGCACCTCGCCTCCACGCAGGTCGTGGACCTGTTCACGGAGTCGCTCGAGGATGGCGCGGGCACCCGCCCGGTGCTGGTGGGTCCGCTGACCCTGCTGCTGCTGTCGAAGGCGGAGGACGGCGCGCCGGAGGGCTTCGACCCGCTGGAGCGCCTGGACGAGGTGGTCGCGGTGTATGCCGAGCTGCTCGCGCGCCTCGCCGCGGCCGGCGCCCCCTGGGTGCAGCTGGACGAGCCCGCCCTCGCCGCTGATCAGCGGGTGGACGCGACCGAGCTCGCGGCACTGCTGGAGCGCTCGCTCGGCGCTCTCGCCGCCCGGGCCGACCGCCCGCAGCTGCTGGTCACCACCCCCTACGGCGGGATCGGCGATCTGCTGCCTGCGCTGCTCGCGACCGGGGCGGAGGCCGTGCACCTGGACCTCACCCGCGGCCCACTGCCGAGCACCCCGCAGCTCGCGGGCGTCGCCGGCGTGCACCTGGTCGCCGGCCTCATCGAGGGCCGGTCCGTGTGGCGCACGGAGCTGGGCACCGCCGCGGCCCGCCTCGAGGTGCTGCGCTCGCGCATCGCGGAGGCGGGCGGGAACCCGGCCGCGGTGACCGTCTCGACCTCGGTGTCGCTGCAGCACGTGCCGCACACCCTCGAGCGGGAGACCGCACTGCCGGCCGAGCTGATCGCGACCCTCGCCTTCGCCGACGAGAAGATCACCGAGCTGCTCACGCTCGCGAGCGGCACCGTCGAGGCAGGCGACGCGGAGGGTCCCCGTTCCGTGCCGCGCGACTTCGCCGGGGTGCGCGTGGACGCGGTGCGGGAGCGGGTCGCGGCGGTCACCGACGCGGACACCGTGCGCACCGACCACACGATTCGCGCCGAGGCGCAGCGCAAGGCCCTGGGGCTCCCGCTCCTGCCCACCACCACGATCGGATCGTTCCCGCAGGTCGCAGAGGTGCGGGCGGCCCGCGCCGCGCACCGTCGCGGGAGCCTGGATGACGCCGGATACACCCGCGCGATGGAGGCGGAGATCGCTCGGGTCATCGCACTGCAGGAGGAGCTGGGCCTGGACGTGCTGGTCCACGGCGAGCCCGAGCGCAATGACATGGTCCAGTACTTCGCCGAGGCGCTCGAGGGCTTCGCGACCACCGAGCACGGCTGGGTCCAGTCCTACGGCTCGCGCTGCTCGCGCCCTTCGATCCTGTTCGGCGATGTGCACCGACCTGCCCCGATCACGGTGGGCTGGGCGACGCACGCCCAGTCGCTGACCCCGCGCCCGGTCAAGGGGATGCTCACCGGCCCGGTGACGATCCTCGCCTGGTCGTTCGTGCGCGATGACCAGCCGCTCGGGGACACCGCCTCGCAGGTGGGCCTCGCACTGCGGGACGAGGTGGCCGATCTCGAGGCGGCCGGGATCCGGATCGTGCAGGTCGACGAGCCGGCGCTGCGCGAGCTGCTCCCGCTGCGGGAGGCGGACCGTCCCGACTATCTGGAATGGTCGGTGCGCTCCTTCCGCCTCGCGACCGCCGGGGCAGAGGACGCCACGCAGATCCATACCCACCTCTGCTACAGCGAGTTCTCCGTGGTGGTCGGGGCGATCGACGCGCTGGACGCGGACGTCACCTCGATCGAGTCGGCCCGCTCGCGCGGCGAGCTGCTCGAGTCGCTGGACCCGGACGCGTTCCCGCGCGGCATCGGCCCCGGCGTGTGGGACATCCACGCCCCGCGCGTCCCCTCGCAGGAGGAGATCGCCGAGCAGCTGCGCCGCGCCCGCGCAGTGGTGGGCCCGGAGCGGCTGTGGGTGAACCCGGACTGCGGCCTGAAGACCCGCGGCTACGCGGAGACCGAGGCGAGCCTGCGCCACCTGGTCGCCGCGGCCCGCGAGGTCCGCGCGGAGGCCGAGGCTCCCGTCGGCGCCTGACCGCAGCGTCCGGCCCGAGAGTCTGACAGCGGCGCCCACCCCTGTGCCTGACCCCAGCGGCCCGCGCCCGGCACCCCCGGGCGCGGGCCGCTGGGCGCGGACTCGCGCCGCTCGT
>DAHVRS010000348.1 GCA_027322375.1 Brachybacterium sp.
AGGAGCGTCATGACCGACAGCACCACCAGCGACACAGAGAACTCGACCCGCGGCAGCTACGTCGCCACCGGCAAGCCCTTCGACCGGGACATGAACTACATCGACGACCGCATCACCCGCGATGGTCGCGACGGCTGGCCCGTCGAGGCCGGTCGCTACCGTCTCGTCGCCGCCCGCGCCTGCCCCTGGGCGAACCGCACCCTCATCTCCCGGCGCCTGCTGGGTCTGGAGGACGTGCTCTCCGTGGGCATGCCCGGCCCCACCCATGACAAGCGCTCGTGGACCTTCGACCTCGATGAGGGCGGCGTGGACCCGGTGCTCGGCTACGAGCGGCTCCAGCAGGCGTACTTCGCCCGCTTCCCCGACTACCCGCGCGGCATCACTGTCCCCGCGATCGTGGACATCCCCACGAAGTCCGTGGTCACGAACGACTTCCAGCAGATCACCCTCGACCTCGCCACCGAATGGTCCAAGTTCCACCGCGAGGGCGCACCGGACCTCTACCCCGAGGCGCAGCGCGAGGAGATCGATGCCCTCAACAGGTGGATGCTCCACCGCGTGAACAACGGCGTATACAAGGTCGGCTTCGCCGGCTCGCAGGAGGACTACGAGCGCGAGTACGTGCTGCTGTGGGAGGCGCTGGACGAGCTCGAGGAGCGTCTGGGACACAGCCGCTATCTCATGGGTGCCACGCTCACCGAGGCGGATGTGAGGCTCTTCCCGACGCTGATCCGCTTCGACGCCGTCTACCACGGCCACTTCAAGGCGAACCGTCAGCTGCTGTCGACCATGCCGAACCTGTGGAACTACACCAAGGACCTGTTCCAGACTCCCGGGTTCGGCGACACCGTCGACTTCGCGCAGATCAAGCGCCACTACTACTACGTGCACGAGGATCTGAACCCCACCCAGATCGTGCCGCTCGGCCCGGCGCTCGAGCCGCTGCTGGCCCCGCATGACCGCGACCGCTTCGAGACGGACACCTGGGGACCGGGCGGTACCGCACCCGGGGCGCCGCTCGCCGCGGAGGTCGTCGACCCCGCGCACACTCCCCTGCACGTCACGGGCCGCTGAGCCCGGTCCGGCCGGCGGGCGGTGACGGAGCGCTCACCGCGCTCTGCTCGCCCGCCCGCCGGGCCTAGCATGGTGCCCGCCATGGACGACCACACCGCTCTCGTCGCCGACGATCTCACCCTCAGCTACGGCGCCCGCAAGGCGCTGGACGGTCTGAGCCTCACCGCTGCGCGCGGCGAGGTCACCGCGCTGCTGGGTCCCAACGGCGCCGGCAGGACCACCGCCATCTCCTGCGCCACCGGGCTGCTTCGCCCCGATGCGGGAAGCGTCCGCGTGCTCGGCACGGATCCGTGGCGAGCATCGGCCGCGCACCGCGCCCGGGTGGGGGTGATGATCCAGGACGGCGGCCTCACCTCCGGTGCCCGCGCGCTGCCGCTCCTGCACTACGCGGCGAGCCTCTACGCGGCCCCGCTGGACGTCGAGGAGGTCGCCGAGCACCTGGGCATCGACGAGTTCGCCCGCACCCTCGTGCGCCGCCTCTCCGGCGGGCAGCGCCAGCGGCTCGCCCTGGCGCTGGCGATCATCGGCCGCCCGGACCTGGTCTTCCTCGATGAGCCGACTGCCGGGATGGACCCCGCGATCCGCCGCCGCGTGCGCGAGCTGATCCGGGCCCTCGCCCGCACCGGCACCGCCGTCGTGCTCACCACCCACCTCATGGACGACGTGGTGGGGCTCGCGGACAGCGTCCAGGTCATCTCCCGCGGCCGCGTCCTCGCCGCCGGCAGCG
>DAHVRS010000363.1 GCA_027322375.1 Brachybacterium sp.
GGAGTGGTCGAAGGCGCTGATGCGGTCGGTGGCGACCATGAGCACCTCTGGCGCCTCGGCCACCTCGGTGCCTGTGGGGACGTACAGCTCGCGGACCTTGCCGGAGACGACGTGGTCCCAGCCGGGCAGGTCAGGAGCCTCGACCAGGGGAGCGGTGGGGGTGCTCATGCGGTCTCCTCCGTCCCGGCGGCCGCCTCGGCGGCGCGGCGGGCGATATCGGTGCGGTGGTGGCTGCCGGCGAGGCCGATCCGCTCGGTCGCGGAGAGGGCGCGGGTGCGGGCGTCGGCGAGGTCGGTGCCGCGCGCGACGACGGACAGGACCCGACCGCCGGCGCTGACGAGCATGCCGTCTGCGTTCAGCGCAGTGCCGGCGTGGATGACGTGCGCGCCATCGGCCTCTGCTTCGTCGATCCCGGTGATCGGGTCGCCGGAGCGGGAGGTGGCGGGGTAGCCGGCGCTCGCGATCACGACGGTGACGGCCGCGTCCTCGCTCCAGTCCAGCTGCGTGTCCTCGGCGAGCTCGCCGCGCGCGGCCGCGAGCAGCAGCGGGGCGAAGGGGGAGGTGAGGCGCTCGAGGACCACCTGGGTCTCGGGATCGCCGAAGCGGGCGTTGAACTCGACCACGCGCATGCCGTGGGAGGTGAGCGCGAGACCGCAGTACAGGATGCCCACGAAGGGGATGTCGCGTGCGGCGAGTTCCGCGATCGTCGGGCGGGCGACCTTCTCCAGGACCTCCTCGACCAGGCCGTCGGGGGCCCAGTGGAGCGGGGAGTAGGCGCCCATGCCGCCCGTGTTCGGGCCCTCGTCGTCATCGAGCGCCCGCTTGAAGTCCTGGGCCGGGGCGAGCGGGACCACGCGGGTTCCGTCGCTGACGCAGAAGAGGGAGACCTCGGGGCCGTCGAGGTACTCCTCGAGCACTACCTGGCCGCCCGCGGTGAGCACCGCCTCGGCGTGCACGATCGCGGCGTCGCGGTCCGGGGTGACCACCACGCCCTTGCCGGCGGCGAGCCCGTCGGCCTTGACCACGTAGGGCACATCGCCGAGCGGGTTCACGCGGTCCAGTCCGGCGCCGAGCTCTTCGAGCGCGGTGACGGTGACGGAGCCGGCGGTCGGCACGCCCGCGGCGGCCATGATCTCCTTCGCCCAGGACTTGCTGCCCTCGAGCACGGCGGCCGCGGCCGAGGGGCCGAACACGGTCATTCCGGCCTCGCGCAGGCGATCCGCGGAGCCTGCGACGAGCGGCGCCTCCGGGCCGATCACGACCAGGTCGGGCTGCAGCTCAGTGGCGAGGCGGACCTGGCCGTCGAGGTCGGTGACCGCGACGTCGTGGCAGCTGGCGAGCTGCGCGATGCCGGGGTTTCCAGGCGCGGCGTGCAGCTCAGGGGCAGGGCGGTCGGCGGCGAGGCGACGGATGATCGCATGCTCGCGGCCTCCGGAGCCGATGACGAGGATCTTCACGCGGGCCAGGCTAACGGGAGCGCGGCCCCGGCCGGGGAAGTGCCCGAGGGGCGGTCCCCGTGGGCGCAGAGCGGTCGGGCTACGATCGCTCGCATGCCTGCAGAGCTCCCGGACCCCGCTGACGCGCCTGCTGAGGCGACCGCCCGGCTGCGCCTGGACCTCTCCTACGACGGCACCGACTTCCACGGCTGGGCCACCCAGCCCGGTCAGCGCACCGTCCAGGGCGAGCTCGAGGCGGGCCTCGCGCGCGTGACGCGCACGAGCGTGAAGGTGACGGTCGCCGGGCGCACCGATGCCGGGGTCCACGCCCGCGGCCAGGTGTGCCATCTCGACCTGCCCCAGTTCGTGCTCGCCTCCCTGCCCGGGCGTTCCGAGCGCAGCCCCGCCGCGGCGCTCGTGACGAGGCTCGCCGGGGTGCTGCCCCGCGATATCGTCGTGCACATGGCGCGCGAGGTCACCAGCGACTTCGACGCTCGCTTCGGGGCGCAGTGGCGCCGCTACCGCTACCGCATCTCTGACAGTCCTGCCGTGCATGATCCGCTGCGCCGCGATGTGCTGCGCCACCGTCGGCCGTTGGATGTCGCCGCGATGGCGCGCGCGAGCGCGGGGCTGCTGGGCGAGCACGACTTCCTCTCCTTCTGCCGCCCGCGCGAGGGCGGGACCACCGTGCGCGAGCTGCGCGAGCTGCGCTGGGAGCGGCCCGGCGAGGGACGGGCCGACGAGGGCCTGGTCGTCGCGACCGTCGTCGCCGACGCGTTCTGCCACCACATGGTCCGCTCCCTCGTGGGCGCCCTGTCCGTGGAGCCGCTGCCCGCGGAGGACGCCGCCGGGGTCGAACGGTATTCGCGGGGGATCATCGCCCGGCTCTTCGATTCCGACATGGCGCGGATCGCCGCGGAGCTGCACTCCCGGCTGCAGCGCACGGATCCCGGCGATCTGGAGACGAGCTCCGCCCTGCTCAACCAGCTGCAGATCCTCGAGCAGCAGCGCGCCAGGATCCGTCAGCTCATGTGAATGTGACGCACCTCCTGCACTGAC
>DAHVRS010000368.1 GCA_027322375.1 Brachybacterium sp.
AAGATCGACATCGTGGACTACGACGAGGACCCCGCGGCCTTCGTCGCCAACGCCCTCTCGCCCGCGAAGGTCTCCTCCGTCACCGTGATCGACGAGGTGGGCCGGGCCGTGCGGGCCGTGGTCCCGCACTCCCAGCTCTCCCTCGCGATCGGCAAGGACGGGCAGAACGCGCGCCTGGCCGCGAAGCTCACCGGATGGAAGATCGACATCCGTCCCGAGGGCGACCCCGAACCCGGCGAGGGCGCTGCCCGCTGACACGGGCGCTGCCAGCTGGGACAGGCGCCGCCTGCTGACCCGGGCCCGGGTGTGTCGCACACCTCCTCGCTGAGGCTGTGCGGCAGGCGGTCCGTTACACTGGTGAGGCTGTCCATCGCGCGGAGGCGCTGATCGCTGGTCGATCCGCACCCTTGCGCGAGGACGCTCGGAACGGAGGGCAGGAGTCGTGGAGAACCAGGCCCCCACCCCTCGACCCGAGCGCACGTGCGTCGGCTGCCGCAAGGTGGCCCCGCGCGATCAGCTGGTGCGTCTGGTCCGGGAGCACATCCCCGACGGTGTCGCTCCTCGCGTCCGCCCCGATCTCACCGGATCGGCCCCCGGCCGCGGAGCGTGGCTCCATCCCGATGCAGCATGTCTCGAGCTCGCCCTCCGGCGTGGCGGCTTCGCCCGGTCCTTCCGGGAGAAGGTCGACACCGGGCATCTCGCCCAGGAGCTCGAGCACCTCGATCCCACCCGAACGTGGAACAGGTAGAAGACCCATGGACATCCGATGAGTACTCACCAATGAGCACCCTCAGGAACTGATGGTCCGAGCCCTCTTGTCGGCCGGACCGAGACAGGAGAAAAGTGGCTAAGGTCCGCGTCCACGAGCTCGCTAAGGAGCTCGGACACCCGAGCAAGGTCGTTCTGCAGAAGCTGCAGGACATGGGCGAATTCGTTCGTTCCGCCTCCTCGACCATCGAAGCGCCCGTCGCACGGCGTCTGCGTGAGGAGCTGCCCGCCAAGGGTGGCGACTCCGCTCCCGCACAGAAGCCCGCCGGCAAGGCCGGTGCGAAGCCCGCCTCGGCTCCGAAGCCGGGCGCCGCTCCGAAGCCCGGTGCGAAGCCCGCTCCGTCGGCCCCGGCGGCAGCGAAGCCCGCTGCCGAGAAGCCGGCCGCCCCGGCCCCGAAGCCCGGCGCGGCCCCCGCCCCGTCGGCCCCGGCGGAGAAGCCCGCCGCCCCCGCTCCGAAGCCCGGCGCGGAGAAGCCCGCCCCGAAGCCGTCGGCCGGCACCCCCGCGCCGAAGCCCGGTGCGGAGAAGCCTGCTGCGCCGAAGCCCGGCGGTGAGCGTCCCGCGCCCCGTCCCGGTGGTGCACGCCCCGGCAACAACCCCTTCGCCAGCTCGCAGGGCATGCCCCGTCCGGGCGGTCGTCGTCCCGGCCAGGGCGGTCCCCGTCCCGGCAACAATCCTTTCGCCAGCTCGCAGGGCATGCCCCGTCCGGGCCAGCGCCCGCCGCGCCCCGGCGCGGACCAGGCCGGTCGTCCGCCGCGTGAGGGCGGTGCGCCCCGTCCCGGCGGCGCTCCCCGTCCCGCAGGCGGCGGTGCACCGCGTCCGGGCGGTCCCCGCCCCGGCATGCCCACCCCCGGCATCATGCGCCAGCACTCCAGCGGCGGCCTCGCCGAGACCAACCAGGGCGGCGGCCGCGGTCGCGGCGGTCGTCCCGGCCCGGGCGGTCGTCCCGGCGGCGGTCCCGTCGGCGGCGGCGGTGGTCCTCGTGGCCGCGGCGGTCGCGGCGCGACGCAGGGCGCCTTCGGGCGCGGCGGCAAGCCGGCCCGCTCCCGCAAGTCCAAGCGCGCGAAGCGCCAGGAGTTCGAGCAGCAGCAGGCGCCCGCGCCGGGCGGCGTCTCGATCCCGCGCGGCAACGGCCAGACCCTGCGTCTGCGCCGCGGCGCCTCGCTGACCGACTTCGCTGACCGCATCGACGTCAACCCCGCGTCGCTGATCACGGTGCTCTTCGCGATGGGCGAGATGGCCACGGCCACCCAGTCGCTGGACGAGGACACCTTCGCGCTGCTCGGCACCGAGCTCGGCTACAAGATCGAGATCGTCTCCCCGGAGGAC
>DAHVRS010000383.1 GCA_027322375.1 Brachybacterium sp.
CACCGTCGGTGAAGCCCCAGGTGAGGACCGGGGCGATGGAGCGCTCGGCCATGCCGAGGACGAGGCGGTCCTCCGCGTTCAGCACAGCGCGGCCGTCGGCGGTGAGAGCCTCGACGAGCTCGCCCTTGGCGCGGGCGGTCGCCTCGATGCTGCCGAACTCGCCGAGGTGGGCGGAGCCGACGTTCAGGACGAGGGAGATGTCCGGGCGGGCGATGGCGGTGAGCTGGGCGATGTGGCCGATACCGCGCGCACCCATCTCGAGGACGAGGAAGCGGGTGTCCGCAGCGAGGCGCAGCACGGTCAGGGGCAGACCGAGCTCGTTGTTGAGGCTGCCGGCGGGGGCGATCGTCGGCCCCTGGGCGGACAGGATCGTGCCGAGCAGGTCCTTGGTGCCGGTCTTGCCGGCGCTGCCGGTGGCGGCGAGGACCACGAGGTCCGGGTTCTCGGTGCGGGCGCGCTCGAGCTGGGCGCGGGCGAGGGCGGAGAGCGCCTCGCGCACATCGTCCACCTGCACGCCCGGGACGCCACGGTCCTCGGAGAGCAGGGAGAGGGCGGCGCCTGCGGTGCGGGCCGCCTCGAGATAGTCGTGGCCGTCCACGTGCTCGCCGCGGAAGGCGGCGAAGAGGTCACCGGGGGTGACGTCCCGCGAGTCGATGCGTGCGATGCCGGTGACGAGCTCATCCCCGGTCGCACCGCCCACGAGGGTCCCGCCGGTGAGGGCAGCGATGTCCCGTGCCGTGATCTGGAGCATGCTCAGCGTCCTTCATCCCGTGTCTCGGTGTCCTGCGCCCCGGAGTTCTGCGTCCCGGCGGCCCCGTCCCCCGCACCACCGCGGCGGCCGGGTGCGGAGCGCAGCGCGTCCCGCAGCCGGAGGCGATCGTCGAACGGATGGACGATACCGCCGATCTGCTGTCCGGTCTCGGCGCCCTTGCCTGCGACGAGGATGGTGTCGGACACGTCGGCCAGATGCGCGGCCAGCGCGATCGCGTCACCACGCCCATCCACCTCGTGGACCTGCGCGTTCGTGTCCTTCGGGATGCCGGCGAGCACCTCGGCGCGGATCGCGGCGGGGTCCTCGGTGCGGGGGTTGTCGTCCGTGACGATGACCACGTCCGCGAGGCGCGCGGCGACCTCGCCCATCGCGGGGCGCTTGCCCCGGTCGCGGTCCCCTCCGGCGCCCATCACGACGAGGAGGCGGCGGGTGCCGGGGACCTCGCGGAGGGTGAGCAGGGCCTGCTGGAGGGCGTCGGGGGTATGGGAGTAGTCGACGATCCCGCGGATCGGGTCGTGGGCGACAGGCTCCATCCGGCCGGGGACAGTGCCCTCGGTGCCGAGCGCCTCGTCGACCTCTGCCCCGCTGCGGCCTATCGCGGTGAGCAGCAGATCGGCGGCGAGGGTGTTGGCGACGTAGTGGCGGCCGGGCAGGGCCGCGCGCAGGGTCCGCTCCCCCTCCGGGCCGCGGACGGTGAACATGGTGCCGTAGCCGTCGCTGCGCAGGTCGGTGGCGACGTGGTCGGCCTGCACCTCGGGCCGTGTCGCGTAGGTGGTCACGGGGATCTCCGCCTCGGCGGCGAGGCGGCGGCCCCATTCGTCGTCCACGCACACCACGCCGCGCTTCGCGTGGGCCGGCGTGAACAGGGTGCGCTTGGCCTCGTAGTAGCGCTCCATCGTGCCGTGGAAGTCCAGGTGGTCCTGGGTGAGGTTCGTGAAGCAGGCGACGTCGAAGACGACCTCGTCGGCGCGATGCAGCACGAGGGCGTGGCTGGAGACCTCCATCGAGACGATCTCGACGCGGTCCTCGGTCATGCGGGCGAGGAGGCCGTGCAGCTCGGGCGCCTCGGGGGTGGTGCGCACGGTCGCGACGGCGTGGTCGGCGCCGTCGGCGTCGCGATAGCTGGTGCCGCTGGTGCCGATCACACCGGCGGGGACGCCGAGGGCGAGGAGCGCACGGGTGATCGCGGTGGTGATCGAGGTCTTCCCGTTGGTGCCGGTCACGCCGATGGTGGCGAGCTGCTCGGCGGGACGGCCCTGCACCTCGGCGGCGGCGATCGCGGTCGCGGCGCGGGGGTCCTCGACGACGAGGGCGGGCAGGCCCGCGGCCTCGCAGCGCTCGCGGCCCGTGGGGTCGGTCAGCGCCATCGCGGCGCCGAGGGAGGCGGCCTGCACGGCGAAGTCGGCGCCATGCGCGTTCGCACCGGGCAGGGCGGCCCAGAGGTCCCCGGGCTCCACGGCACGGGAGTCGAGGGTGACGCCGATGAGGTGGACATCCTGCGCCGGGGCGGGGGCGCCGAGCCGTGCCGCGAGGTCGCTCGCGCCCACGCCGTGAGGACGGCGCGGACGGGCGGGTTCGGGGACGGGGCCGCTGGAGGAGGTCACGGGGGTGCTCACCATTCGTTCTCGAGCTGGATGCCGGGCTTGCCGGTGGGGGCGATGCCCTGGTTCTGCAGGGCGAAGGTGGTCAGCTCCGAGTATGCCGGGGCCGCCGCTCGGCTGCCGGAGATGAAGGAGTTCAGGCCGAACACGAACACGCCGACCACGATCTCGGGATCATCCGCGGGGGCGACGCCGATGAAGGAGGCGGTGTAGGTGCCGTCGGAGACCTGCGCGGTGCCGGTCTTGCCGGCCACGGCGTAGCCGGTCACCGCCGCGGAGGAGGTCTCGTCGTCCACCGCGTTGTCCATCATCTCGCGCATCGTCTCGGCGGTCTCGCTGGAGACCACGCGGGTGCTCTCGGGCTCGCCGAGGGGGCGGATCGTGCCGTCGGCCTGGCGGGTGCCGGCGATGAGCGACGGCTGGACGCGCACGCCGTCGTTCGCGAAGGTGCCCACGGCGGAGACCATCTGGAGGGCGTTGACGCTGTAGCCCTGGCCGAAGGCGGTCGTGTAGCGGGTGCGTCCGGTCCAGTCCTCCGGCGGGTGGACGACGCCCGCGGACTCGCCGGGCAGCTCCACGCCGGTGCGCTCCCCCAGCCCGAAGGCCTTGAGGTAGTCGTAGCGGACCTGCGGGGTGAGGGTCTCGGAGGCCTGCACGGTGCCGACGTTCGAGCTCTCCTTCAGGACGCCGGCGAGGGTGAGGCGCTGATCGGGGTGGGAGTGGGAGTCCTTGATCCGCTCCCCCTCGAAGTACATCTCGTAGGGGATCTCGTACTCGGTCTCCGGCGTGACGGTGCCCTCTTCGATCGCGGCGGCCATCGTGAACAGCTTGCCGGTCGAGCCGGGCTCGAAGACGTTGGAGATCGAGCGGTTGCCGCGATCCTCCTCGTCGGCGGCGCCGGGGTCGTTGGGGTCGTAGCTGGGGTACTCGGCCAGCGCCAGCACCTCGCCGGTGCGGGCGTTGTAGACGACGGCGCTGCCGCCTTCCGCGCCCCACTTCTCGACGGCGCCCGCGACGATCTGCTGGGACTTCCACTGCAGGTCGCGGTCGATGGTCAGGACCACGTCGCTGCCGTCGACGGCGGGGGTGGTCTCCTGCTTGCCCGTGGGGATGATCTGCCCCTGGGCACCGCGCTCGTAGGTGGTCTTGCCGTCGGTGCCGCTGAGCTCCTCGTCGAAGGAGAGCTCCGTGCCGGCCAGCGCCGTGCCGTCCGCACCGACGAAGCCGATGATGTTGCCGGCCACGGAGCCCGCCGGGTAGATGCGGTCCGCGACCGGGTCGGAGCCGATGCCGGGGATGCGCAGCGACATCACCGCATCGCGCACCTCGGGCTCGACGTTCTTGCGCAGGTAGGAGAAGCCGGCGTCGCCGGTGAGGGCTTTCTCGGTCTTGGACACGCTCCAGCCGAGGACCGGAGCGAGCTTCTCCGCCGCCGCCTCGACACCGGTGGTCTTCGCGGTCTTCGAGCCCTTGCGGTAGTCGACCACCTGCATCTGGTTGACCCAGAGGTCGTAGCGCTGGACGGAGCTGGCGAGCACCACGCCGTTGCGGTCGGTGATCTCGCCGCGCAGCGCGGGGATCGTCCGGGTCACGGTGCGCTGGGCGATGGCCTCCTCGGCGCGGGCGCTCGCATCCAGGCCCTGCACCCAGATGAGGCGGCCGGACAGAGCGAGCACCGCCACCATCACCAGAGCGATGAGGAGGCGGTGACGGGTCGCGGGCTCGCCGATGCGCGCCTGCGGGATCCGCAGGCGCGCTGCGCCGCCGCTGGAACGGGGTCGACGCGATCCGCCCTGGGAGCGGGCGGTCCTCTGCGTGCCGTTCCTGCGCGATGAGGTCATTCCTCAGGCCCCTTCGTTCCCCATGCCGTGGTAGGCGGAGGGCTCGTCGTAGATCTGAGCCGGCGGCACGGCAACCTCAGCGGGCACCTGCGCGAGCTCCGGACTGCCCTCAGTCTGCGCCGCCGGGGACGTCTCACCGATGATCTCGCCCGTGTCGAGGTCGATGTATGCCGGATCCGACACCGGGACCATGCCGATCTCGCGCGCCTGGCGCTCGAGCTCCTGCGGGGTGCCGAGGCGCTCATCGGTCTCGGAGAGGGCCTGCGCCTCCTCCTGGAGCCGCTGGGACTGGCCCTGGAGGCGAGTGATCTCGTAGCTCGCGTCGGACATCTGGATGTTCAGGAAGAGCAGCGCGGCGAGGGTCGCGGCGACGATGACGGTGCACAGCAGCGTGAAGGGCATCGAGCTGCCGGTCGTCTTCGGCGTGGCGACGACGGTGAGGCGGGGCCGCTCGGAGGCGGCGGGCCGGGTCCCGCGGACGGGACGGATCGCGGGCGCATGAACGGCGGTGGTGCTGGCCATCTCAGTGTGCTCTCTTCGCGGGTCGGGTGCGGGTCAGGGCGCGCAGCCGGACCGAGGCTGCGCGCGAGTTCGTGCCGCGCTCGTGGTCGTCGGCCTGGAGGGCGCCGCGCACGAGCGGGGAGAAGGTGGGCTTGTGCTCCTCGAGCTCGACCGGCAGGCCGGGCGGGGCACTGGAGCGGGTGCGCCGGGTGAACGCGGTCTTCACCAGACGGTCCTCGCCGGAGTGGTAGGACTCCACGACGATGCGGCCGCCGACGAGCACGCTGTCCAGCGCCCCCTCGATCGCGCTCGCGAGGATCTCGAGCTCCTCGTTCACGGCGATCCGCAGGGCCTGGAAGGTGCGCTTGGCAGGGTGGCCGCCGCTCGCCTTGGAGGCGGCGGGGATCGTGCGGTCCAGCAGCTCGACGAGCTCACCGGAGCGGGTCAGCGGCGCGGTGGCGCGCTGCTCCACGACGCGGCGGGCGATCTTGCGGGCGAAGCGCTCATCGCCGAGGTCTCGCAGGATCCTCGCGAGCTCCGCCTCGGGCAGGTCGCGCAGGAGGTCCGCGGCGGTGGGGCCGTCAGAGGAGGGGTCCATCCGCATGTCCAGCGGCGCGTCGACCGAGTAGGAGAAGCCGCGGTCGGTGGTGTCGATCTGGAAGCTGGAGAGTCCCAGGTCCATCATCACGGCGTGCGCGCCGGGCAGGTCGAGGTCGGCGAGGACCTCGGGGATGCGGTCGTAGGTGGCATGCACGAGGGTCGCGCGGTCGCCGACGCCCTCGCGGTCCAGCCGTTCGCGGGCCAGGCGCAGCGCCTCGGGGTCGCGGTCGATGCCGACGAGCCGCGCCTCGGGGGCGGCCTGCAGGACCGCCAGGGCATGGCCGCCCATGCCGAGGGTGGCATCCACGTAGATCGCGCCGGGCTCGGTGAGCGCCGGGGCGAGCAGCTCGACGGAGGTGCGCAGGAGGACGGGGACGTGCCGATCCTCTGCCGGCAGGTCGCTGCGATCCTGGTCCATGTCACCCCTTGGCGATCTCGTGCTGTGCGGCGTTCTGCGGTGGTCCCCCACCGCGGTCCTGCCCGGCCCCGCGTGCTGTCCGCGGTGCCGTCCTGTCAGATTCCCCGTCGTCCCCGACCCGCCACCGGGGAAGTTGCGTCGGGGCGGGAACGACGAGAGGTCTCACAGGACGGAAGGTCCTTCGGGCCGTGCTCAGAACAGGCCGGGGATCACCTCCTCGGAGGTCTCGGCGAAGCCCTCCTCCTTCTGCTCGAGGTAGGTCTCCCAGGCCGGGAGCGACCAGACCTCGAGGCGGTCGAGTGCGCCGATGACGGCGCATTCCCGATCCAGCCCCGCGTAGGTGCGCAGATGGCTCGGGATGGTGATGCGGCCCTGCTTGTCCGGGATGACGTCCTCCGCGCCCGACATCAGCACGCGCAGGTAGTCGCGTGTGCGCCGGTCGGTGGTGGGCGCCCGACGTGCTTCCTCGAGCTTCTGGCGGAACTCCACGAGGGGGTACACAGCGATGCAGTGCTCCTGTCCGCGGGTCATGACCAGTCCTGAGGCGAGCTCGTCACGGAACTTCGCCGGAAAGATCAGGCGTCCCTTGTCGTCGAGCTTGGGCGTGTAGGTGCCGAGGAACATCTGCACCCTCCTTCACACCGACGCTGACGACCTTGAAACCCCATCTCCTCCCAACACGCTCCACTTTACCCCACCTCCCCCCACCTCGGGACCCAGAGTTGGTGATTCCCGGAGGACTTCAGATGAACACCGCAGGTCACAGGCGTGGTGTGAAGTGGGGAGTTTTTCCCGCGAATCTGCCTCGGCGCGTCGCTCCACTCCGCTCCCCGCAGCTGGCCGCGCTGCCACTCCCCTGGGCCCGATCCGCATCTGCGCAGGTCAGAGCACCCCGCCCCCGCGGATATCGGGCCGTGGGGGCGGGGTGGAGGGAGGTGGAGGGCCCCGGTGGAGCGATGTGGGGAACCCCGGGGAGGAGGGTGGGAGAAACGCTGGAGGAGGGTGGGAGAGGCGCTGGAGGAGGGTGGGAGGAGGGCACCGACCACGTGGTGGGGCGGGCCCGAACGCACGAGGACCCCGGCTCATCGAGCCGGGGTCCTCAGGGGTTCAGTGTCGACGTGGTGCCGACTGGTGGGGCGCAGTGGTGGAGCGGGCGGGAGCAGGCGCGGTGGGGCGGGGGCCGTCGCGCCGTGCGGTCAGAAGCCGGAGTCGTCCCCCGCGCGCTTCTCCCAGCGCTCCTCCATCTTGCGCAGGAAGGAGCCATCGTCACCGGGGCTGTGCGGGGTGGAGCCGCCGCCGTGGCCGCCGTTGCCGCCGCCGGGGCTGCCGCTGCCGGTGCCCTCGGAGGTGCCGCCGGGGGCGGTGACCGCGTAGACCGCGCCGGCGAGCATGCCGATGAAAGCGATGACCCCGAGCCAGACGGCCGGCAGGCTCACGGCGAGCACCAGCACGCCGAGCCCGACGACGACGGCGCCGAGGCCGATCAGGATGCGCCGACCGTTGCGGCGCGGTGCGCGCTGGGGCGCGAAAGCCCGCGCGAGGCGTGGATCGTCGGCGAAGAGCTGACGCTCCATCTCGTCGAGCATCTTCTGCTCGTGTTCAGACAGCGGCATGATCCCGCTCCTTGTCCCCGTCCTCTCGCGCCGTTCGGCGCTCCGATCGCCCACGGAGGCGAGTGGCCTCCATCGGCGGTCATCCCAGTTTAGAGCGTGTTCCTGAGTTATGGGAACCGAAGGGCTGAAGGGTCACCTCCAGGGGCCGACTCGGGGCTCTGGGGTCCTGCTCGTCCGGGTGTCCGCGGCGCGCCGTCGAGGGTCGATCCGCGCCCGAGGCTCCCCGCGCCGAAGCGTTCGATCGCTCTGTCCATCGCGCTCTCGAGGTCCTGCCAGCCTGCCGGGCGCTCGCTGAGCTCGCTCTGCTGGGCGCGGCCGTCCGCAGTCTCGAGGTGGGCGGCGCGGACCCCGGCCAGGCGGATGCGGGGCAGGGAGCTGTGCTCCCGCTCCCAGAG
Source organism: Brachybacterium sp. (assembly GCA_027322375.1). Classification (GTDB taxonomy): domain Bacteria; phylum Actinomycetota; class Actinomycetes; order Actinomycetales; family Dermabacteraceae; genus Brachybacterium. The sequence continues at coordinate 7,742 of DAHVRS010000383.1, forward strand.
GGCGACGACCTGCTCGCGCAGCCGCTCCCCGCTCGAGGTGGGCTGGTCGAGGGTCGAGGAGCGGGTGCGGGTGGTGCCGTCGGGGGCGCGGAGCTTGAGCACGACGGTGCGGGTGACGAAGCCTCCTCGGCGCAGCTGCCGGGCGACGTCGTCGGCCATGACGGTGATGCGCCGTCGCACCTCGTCCGGGTCGGTGAGGTCCTCGTCCCAGGTCCGCTCGGTGCCGAGCGAGCGGTCCTTCGTGCGGCGGCCGAGCCCGGTGCGGTCGTTGCCGTCGGCGAGCGCGCGGATCTCGGGGGCGCGCGGGCCGAGTGCGCGAGCGAGGGTGGCGGGCGGGATGTCGCGCAGCTGCCCGATGCGGTGGACGCCGAGCCGTTCCAGCGCGGTCTGGGCTTTGGGGCCGATGCCGGAGATCGCGCCGACGGGGAGCGGGGCGAGGAAGTCGGCGGTGCGGTCGGCGGGGATGATGAGCTGGCCGTCGGGCTTGGCGCGGGCGGAGGCGATCTTCGCGACGGGCCGGGAGACGGAGCCGCCGACGGAGCTGGGCAGGTCGAGCTCCTCGCGGATCCGGCGGCGCAGCAGGGCCGCGATCTGCTCGGGCTCGCCGAAGAGGCGCCGGGCACCGCGTACGTCGAGGAAGGCTTCGTCGACGCTGATCTGCTCGACGTCCGCGACGACGTCGTGGAGGATCGTCATGACCTGGGCGGAGACCTCGCGGTAGAGGTCGCCGCGGGGCGGGACGATGATGAGGTCCGGGGCGAGGCGACGCGCGGTGGCCATGGGCATCGCGGAGCGGATCCCGCGGGTGCGCGCGGGATAGCTGGCGGCGGCGACCACGCCACGGGCCCCGGTGCCGCCCACGACCACGGGCAATCCGGCCAGGCGGGGGTTCTCCCGCACCTCGACGGAGGCGAAGAAGGCATCCATGTCCAGGTGCAGGACCCCGGGGATCTCCTGCGGCGATCCGTCGCTGACCTGCTCGTCCATCGGCACCTCCCTTGCCGCTCCACTCTACCGTCGCGCCTCGGGAGGGCCATGGTCAGCGCTGGCCGGGATCAGCGAGCAGGTCCGGCAGGTCCGCGACGAGCTCGCGGGCGACATGGTCGAGGTGCGCTGAGGTCTCCTCGAGGTGGCGGCGCAGCAGCTCCGGTGCGGGCAGGGCGTGGGCGTCCCGATCCAGGCGCGAGCGCTCGGCGACCAGGGGGCGCAGCGCCTCGGCGCGCTCGGCCTCCTCTCCTCCGAGCTTCTCCAGGGCGGTCCACACGTTCAGCGGGAGCCGGCGGCGACGAGACCGGTTCGCGCGGGCCACGAGCACCCCCGCGCCACGCAGTGCCGCGCGGTGAACGAGCTCGAATCCCTCACGGGGGTCGATGCCTTCGAGAATCCGTGCCTGCTGGAGCAGGTCGCGGGCGCGTTCCAGGTCAGCCTGGTCCTGGTCGAGCTGGGCGAGGAGCAGACGGCGCGAGCGCGCATCCCCGGTGAGCGCGGTGGGTGCGGTTCGGCGCTGGGTGGTGCGGGCCATGTCTCCTCCTCCGTGAGTCCTTCGTGCGTACGTCCTGTGTCCTGCGTTGAGAGGGCGGTGCCGTGGGTGGCGCCGTGTCCATGTCCTGAACAGTAGGGAGGGGGTGTGACACACGACGCCGCGCTTCCCCGCGCTGTGGAGGGGACGGGATGGGGAGGGAGGGAAGGCGGGCGCGCCCGGATCTCCTACAGTGGGGCGATGGCGCGCCGCGACTCCTCCCGCCCCTCTGCCTTCTCGCAGCTGGGGCCCCTCGACACTCCGATCCCCATCTCCACCGGGACGACTCGCCTCACCCGGGAGAACGATGGGTCGGTGCTGCTGGACGTCAACGGCGTCCCCTCCTCGCACCTCCACCCCGATCCCACGCACCTCGTCTTCGAGTACATGCGCTGGATGCTGCTGGTGATCGAGCTGCACCTCGCCGAGCGCGAGGGCGCGGCTGACCGGCCCAGCGGGCAGGGCGCTGCCCAGCTGGCGCACCTCGGCGGCGGCGGCTGCTCCCTCCCGCGCGCGATCGCCGCGCTCCACCCGCGCTCGCGCCAGATCGTGGTCGAGATCGATGCGCTGCTGGCTGAGCAGGTGCGCACCTGGTTCGATCTGCCCCGCTCGCCGCAGCTGCGGATGCGGACCGAGGACGCGCTGTCCGCGCTCACCGCGTGGCGGGATGACCGCTTCGACGTGCTGGTGCGGGATGTCTTCTCCGGAGCCACGACCCCGTCAGAGCTCGTCACGATGCAGGCCGCGCGCCACGCCCAGCGGGTGCTGCGGCCGGGCGGGATCTACCTCGCGAACTGCGCCGCCCCGCCCGGGACCGGGCTCATGGCTGACGAGGTCGCGACGCTCTCGGCCGTGTTCGCGCATGTCGCGGTGATCGCCGAGCCCGCGCACCTGTCCGGGAAGCGCCGCGGCAACTGCGTGCTGCTCGCTTCTGACCTGCCCTTGCCCGATGGCGTGGATCGGGCGCTGCGCTCGGACGCGGTCTCGGTGCGCCTGGCGCGCGCGGACCGGGTGGAGGCACTCGCCCGCGCCGGGCGGGTGCTGGGCGCCTGAGGCGTCGGCTGGGCACCGACCGCCCAGCCCCTCGGTCGCCGCGTTCCCTGGCTGACCGGCTGGCCCGTCGGTCCCGCGCTCTCCGATGAACCCATCGGCCGAAGAACCCACCTGCACAGAATGACGGACCGGGCAGGAGCGCCATGCTCCTGCCCGGTCCGTGAGTTCACGGGAGTTCCGTGGAATCAGACGGGGCGGACCTGCTCGGCCTGCGGCCCCTTGTCGCCCTGGCTGACCTCGAACTCCACTCGCTGACCCTCTTCGAGGGAGCGGTAGCCGTCCATGTCGATCTTGCTGTGGTGGACGAAGACGTCAGCGCCGCCCCCGTCGATCTCGATGAAGCCGTAGCCCTTTTCGGCGTTGAACCACTTGACCGAGCCCTGTGCCATACCTGTCACCTTCTGTGTCGTCCATCATCGATCGCACGACGCGACCGCGGTGCCGCGTGACGCCGTCCCCCGCCGGAGCGGGTGGCGCATTGGTGGTGCCGTACTGCTGTGCCGGAAGCACCGTCGACGACTGTCCTGCTTGAACTGCATCACCGCAACGCGCCCATTCTGGCATGACCGTGGCCGGGTTCACACACGCATTCTGCGAGCTGGATCACGAAGACGTAACGACTTGGGGATGCGGGGACCCCCGGACGCTCCTCAGAAGCCGGAGGGATCGTCCGGGGAGTCGGCGTCCTGGTCGGCGAGGAAGCGCTCGAAGTGCTCGCCGATCTCCTCCGCGGTGGGGAGGTCCATCGCGGTGGCGAGCGGGCCGGGGCTGTCGTCGGCCTCCATCGAGTCGTACTGCTCCTCGAGCGCTCCCACGATCTGACGGACCTCGTTGTTCTGCGCGATCGTGCCCTGCAGCGCGACGATCGCCGCGTCCGAGAGATCGCCGAGGTGGACCAGCGGCAGGTCCAGGTCCGCCGCTTCGCTCACGCGGCGCAGCAGGGCCAGGGCCCCGGCCGGGAAGTCGGTGCGAGCCAGGTAGTGCGGGATCTGCGCCGCATAGCCCATCGCGGGATGCCCGGCCTTGCCCAGTCGATGCTCGAGCATCGCGCTGAAGGCGGCGGGGATCAGCATCTCGATCGTCCCGTCCTCCTCCGCGTCCGCACCAGGATCCGTGCCCGGGGCCGGGGTCGCACCTGCGCCGGGACTGCGCAGCAGCGCCGGATCGTTCGTATGGGCGAACAGTCCGATCGGGCGGGTGTGCGGGACGGCCATCGGGATGCCCTGCATCCCCACGACGCGCTCGACGTCGAAGTACTCGACCAGATCGATCAGCGCTTCCGTGAGCCGGCGCCACTGGAGGTCCGGCTCCGGCCCGTCGAGGAAGAGGAAGGGACGGTCCTTCTCGTCGTACATCAGCCACAGCGTGAGCTCAGGCGCCTCCACCTCGGTGAAGGAGGTGCCGTCGAAGGTGGCCTGGGGCCGGGCGCCGCGGTAGTCGATCAGCTCATCGGTCTCGAAGGTGACCAGGCGCAGATGGCGCAGCACGTCACGGAGGTACTTCGAAGCGATGCGGCAGGAATTGCCCGCATCGACCATGCCGGGCAGCGCGTGGACGAGGGTGAGACCGGTGCGGGGAACGGCTTCCAGGACCTCGGTGGACTCGAACCGGTAGAGATCTCGAGGATCGCGCATCGGAGCTCCTCCCTCGCGGCCTGCGGGTACTCGGTCACCTGATGGCACGCACACCCAGGCCCGTCCACCATAATGGACCACTGCGCTTCGCCGGTCCCGGGTCCGCCGGGTCCGCAGCGCAGCACGTGGACGATCTGGCTGGGAGGCAGGCCTGTGAACGACGCCGAGGAACTCTTCACGCGGGAGATCTCGAGGGAGCAGGAGTACGCGGACCGGCTGTACGCACGACTCGATGAGCTGATTGCGCAGGTCGAACGGAATCTCGACCAGATCCAGGCGTCTCAGCACGCCTCGACACATCAGAACCGCTCCGAGCGAGACTCCTTCATGGCGCTGTACGAGGACCGCCTCGCGCTGCTGCGCTCTGTGGCCCGCTCAGTGGTCTTCGGACGCCTGGACATGGACGATGCGCAGCGCCACTACATCGGCCGCATCGGCCTGTTCACCCCTGACCGCGAGCAGCTGCTCGTGGACTGGCGCGCGCCCGCCGCGGCCGCCTTCTACCGCGCCACGAGCACCGAGCGGCTCGGGGTGCGCCTGCGCCGCCACCTCATCAACCGCGGCCGGGAGGTGATCGGCCTCGAGGACGACGTGCTGGACCAGTCCGTGCTCGAGGACGCCGACCACGATGTGGTCCTCCACGGCGAGGGCGCGCTGCTCGCAGCCGTCTCCGGCAAGCGCACCGGCCGCATGGGCGACATCGTCGCGACGATCCAGGCGGAGCAGGACCGCATCATCCGCTCCGAGAACCGCGGCGTGCTCGTGGTCCAGGGCGGGCCCGGCACCGGCAAGACCGCCGTCGCGCTCCACCGCGCCGCCTACCTCCTGTACACGCACCGGCGCCGCCTCGAGCACACGGGCGTGCTCATCATGGCGCCCACCCCCGGGTTCCTGCGCTACATCGAGCGGGTCCTGCCGAGCCTCGGCGAGTCCGGCGTCGTCATGCTCACCCCCGGAGAGCTGTTCCCCGGCGTGGAGACCTTCATCCATGACGAGGACCCCGTCGCCGCGGTCAAGGGCGACATCGCCATGGCCGAGCTGCTCTCCCGCGCGGTGCGCCAGCGCCAGATCGTGCCCGAGCAGGACATCCACCTGCGGATCGACGGCACCCCGCTGGTGCTCACGAAGGACATGCTGCGCGGGGCACGGCGCGAGGCCCGCTCCTCCCACAAGCCGCACAACGCCGCCCGCACCGTGTTCGTGCGCGCCGCGCTCGACCGCCTGGTCCAGGCCTACGAGGCGGCGCTGCGCGCCCAGGGCAGCACGATCGTGCCCGAGGACCGGCCGGAGCTGCTCTCCGACCTGCGTCACGACCCGGACATCAAGCGCGCGCTGAACCTCGCCTGGCTGCCGTACACACCCCAGGGCTTCCTGCGCATCCTCTTCTCCCGCCGGGACCGGCTGCGTGCGGCCGCGCCCCGCTCCCTCGCCGGCCAGGTGGACCGCCTGCTGCGCCCCAAGGACGCGCCGTGGACGATCGAGGACGTCCCGCTGCTGGACGAGGTCGCCGAGCTGCTGGGCGAGGATTCCGCCCCCGCCGAGGCGCGAGCGCGCGATGACGCGGAGCGCCGCCGCGCGGACGTGGAGTACGCGCGCAAGGTCATCGAGAACATCGACACCTCCGGCATCATCCGCGCCGAGGACCTCGCCGATCAGGTGGGGCAGATCCGGGACGGCCGCTCCCTCGCTGAGCGCGCTTCCGCCGAGCGCAGCTGGACCTACGGCCACGTGGTCGTGGACGAGGCGCAGGAGCACTCCCCCATGAGCTGGCGGGCGCTCATGCGCCGCGCTCCCACGAAGTCCTTCACCGTGGTGGGCGATGTCGCCCAGACCTCCTCCGCCGGCGGCACGGACTCCTGGGCGGCGGCGCTCTCGCCGTACATCCAGGACCGGCTGCAGGTCGAGCACCTCACGGTCAACTACCGCACGCCGAGCCGCATCATGGACCGGGCCGTAGCGATGGCGCAGGCGCATGACCTGCCCGTCACTGAGGTGAGCTCGGTGCGTGAGGGCGATCGCGATGTGCTGATCGAGCAGGCCGGGGCCGATGAGCTGCCGGCGCGCACCGCGGACTCGGTCGCCGCCGTCCACGCCGAGAGGCTGGGGCGGATCGCCGTGATCGCGGCGGAGGAGCGGATCCAGGATCTCGCCGCGGCGCTGCGTGCCCGCGAGGAGCTGGGCCGGATCGGCGTGGGCTCCTCCGGAGTGGACGACGAGATCGCCGTGATGACGGCGCAGGATGCGAAGGGCATCGAGTTCGACGTGGTCCTCGTCGTGGAGCCGGCGGATCTGATCGAGGCGCATGGCGCCGGGGACCTCTACGTCGCGATGAGCCGGTCCACCCAGCATCTGGGGATCGTCCACGCCCGCCCGCTGCCTGCCGGGATCGCGGGCTGAGACACAGTGGGCTGGATAGCCACCGTCGGTGGAGCCGCCCAGGAATGAGGATCGGCGGCCGCGGCTTCCCCTCCGCGACCGCCGATCTGGTGTGCACTGCGTGAGTGCACGAGCGCTATCTTAAGCACAGCCGCGAGGTGCTCGGTGCACGTTCCACGGAATGTGGGATGAGCGCCCCGCTCGTCTCCCCCTCCGCAGCGCGGCGGAGACGGGCGCGAGCCACAGCCCGAGGCTCAGGAGGTCGCAGCCTCGGCGGCAGGGACCCCGCTCTGACCCTCTGCACGGAGCCGCTCGATCGCGGACTCGAAGTCCTCGAGGGAATCGAAGTCCTGGTAGACGCTCGCGAAGCGGAGATAGGCGACGACGTCCAGCTCCTGCAGCGGCTGGAGGATCGACAGGCCCACCTGATGGGCGTCGATCTCGGCGAGGCCGCTGAGGCGGATGGTCTCCTCGACCCGCTGGGCGAGCAGTGCGAGCTGGTCATCGCTGACCGGCCGACCCTGGCAGGCCTTGCGCACGCCGGAGATCACCTTCGCCCTGCTGAAGGGCTCGCTCACGCCGGAGCGCTTGAGCACCGAGAGGGACGCGGTCTCCGAGGTGGAGAAGCGGCGAGAGCAGTTCGGGCACTGGCGGCGCCGGCGGATGGTCGCACCGTCGTCGGACGTGCGGGAGTCGACGACGCGCGAATCGGGGTGGCGACAGAACGGGCAGTGCATCCGCCCAGGGTACCGGCACCGGCCCCGATCAGCGGGCGAGATCCTCCGCAGCGGGCAGCTCGATGACCTGACCGGCGGTGACGCGGCCGGTGGGGAGGTGGTTCATCGCGCGGACCTCGGCGATGAACTCCTGCTCGTCCACACCCTCGGGCGCGTACTCCTCGGCGTAGCCCCACAGGCTATCGCCCGCCTCGACCGTGACGGTGACGGGCTGCTCGCCCTCGGAACCTGCGAGAGCGGACGGGAGGTCCACCGTCAGCAGCACCGCGGCGGCGACGAGGAGGCCCAGCAGGAAGGCGAGCGCCGTGAGGAGCATGCGCCCCCGACGGGTGGGCTCGAGTCGAACGCGCGCTCGAGCGGAGTCCCCGTCGCCCTGCGCGGGCCGCGAGGGGAAGGGCAGGACCGTGGCGGTCTCGGTACGCATATCCGAACTCCTGTTCGATCGAATGTCTGTGCGACTGTAGCCCCGGTCGAGTGCGACACGCAAGAGGGAGCCTCGAACACCTGTTTGGATTCCGCGTGCCGCCGTTCTACTGTGGGTCACAGGACAACGGAACCGCGAGGGTCCGACAGACGACGCCAGGAGGCCGCACGATGACGCCGAGGACGCCCAAGCCGATCCGTGCACGGGAGGATGTGCCCAGCGATGAGCGCACCGCGGGGCTGACCCGTCGTCAGCGCCTCGTGCTCGAGACCATCAGCGAGGCGGTCGCGACCCACGGCTATCCGCCCACGATGCGCGAGATCGGTGATGCCGTGGGGCTGACCTCGTCCTCCTCCGTCGCCCACCAGCTCCAGGCCCTCGAGCGCAAGGGCTTCCTGCGCCGGGACCCCAAGCGCCCCCGAGCGATGGAGGTCGTGATGCCGGAGGCCGACGACGCCCCCGCACCGGCTGTGGTCGTGGAGCCGGAGCGCACCGCCGCCTCTGTGACCGTGCCGCTCGTGGGCCGGATCGCGGCCGGCGTCCCGATCACCGCTGAGGAGCAGGTCGAGGACGTCTTCACCCTCCCCCAGCGTCTTGTGGGCGATGGCGACCTGTTCCTCCTGCAGGTGGTCGGCGACTCGATGGTGGACGCGGCGATCTGCGACGGCGACTGGGTCGTGGTCCGCTCCCAGAACACTGCGGAGAGGGGCGAGATCGTCGCCGCGATGATCGACGGTGAGGCGACGGTGAAGACCTTCGTGCAGCGCGACGACCACGTCTGGCTGATGCCGCACAACCCGGCCTTCGCCCCGATCCTCGGGGACCACGCCGAGATCCTCGGCAAGGTCGTGGCGGTGCTGCGCGCCGTCTGAGCGGTGACGGTGCCCCCAGCCTGACCTGCGGGGCAGGAAGACGGCCTGCGCCCCGGCTCAGGCGCGGGCGTGCTCAGGTATCCGCGAGACGCCGCAGCGCCGCGAGCGCCATGTCCGGATCCGAGGTGGGCCACAGCGGCGGCATCGCCTCGCGCAGGAACCCGCCGTAGCGGGCCGTCGACAGGCGCGGGTCGAGCACGGCGACATGCCCCGGTCCTCGTGGGTGCGGATCAGGCGCCCCGCACCCTGTGCGAGCAGCAGCGCGGCGTGCTGGGCGGCGACGGCCATGAAGCCGTTGCCACCATGCTCGGCGATCTTCTCCTGGCGTGCGGACATCAGCGGATCGTCCGGTCGTGGGAACGGGATCCGGTCGATCGTCACCAGGCGCAGCGCCCTGCCGGCCACGTCCACGCCCTGCCAGAGTGTGAGAGTGCCGAAGAGGGACGCGTCCTCGTCCTCGCGGAAGGTGCGCACCAGGTTCGCCATCGAGTCCTCGCCCTGCACCGCGATCGTGAGGTCCAGCCGGGCTCGCACATGCTCCGCCGCGAGCTCTGCACCGCGGCGGGAGGAGAACAGGCACAGCGCACCGCCGCGGGAGGCGTCCACCAGGTCGGTGAGATGGTCGAGCATCTGCGGCGAAGGACCCTCGCGGCCAGGCTGCGGCAGGTGCCGCGCGGTGTAGAGGATCCCCTGCTTGCGGTAGGCGAAGGGGCTGCCCACATCGATGCCGGCCCAGGAGCCGGTGTCACGACGGGAGGGCAGCTCCTCCGCCCCGATCCGGTCCCGGCGCGCCAGGCCCACCTCGCCGGCGGCCGGTTCGAAGCGCCCGCCGAGGGCGAGGGTCGCGGAGGTGAGCACGGCGGTGCGGTCCTCGAGGATCGCTCCGCGCATCGCCGCGGCGACACTGAGCGGCGCGACCTGGATGCTCGAGCGCCCGGTGGCCTGGGAGTGCGAGACGGAGACGACGTCATCCTCCGCTGGGGCGGTCAGTCGCTCGCAGACGTCGATGATCTCCTGCAGGCTCGCGCGGACCGTCTTGCGCGCCCCCGCGAAGGAGTCGTCCCCCGCGTCCTTCGCATCCGAGTGGGCGCTGCGGGCCTCGACCCGCACCTGCACGATCGCATCGCCGAGCCGTTCGGGCAATGCCTCGAGCACGCGGCCGTCGGGGGCGAGCTCGAGCGCGGCGCGAAGCTCCTCCCCCGCATCATCGAGCGCGGTCCCTGCCACACCGAGACTGCGCAGGTCCCGGACGGTGCCTCGCAGCATGCCGGGGGTGAGCACCTCCGTGACGGCGCTGGTCACTCGGGCGGTGAGGTCATGGGCCTCATCGAAGACCACCACGTCGTGGTCGGGGATGATGCCGTGGCGGTCGAAGGCATCGATCGCGAGGAGGGCATGGTTGGTGACCACCACGTCGACCTCGCGGGCGAGCTCGCGGCTGCGCTCGGCGAAGCAGTCCTCGAACATCGGGCAGCTGTTGCCCAGGCACTGATTGCCGGTCACGGAGACCTGGCGCCAGGCCCGGTCGGAGACGGCATCCTCGAGGGAGTCGCGGTCGCCGGTGTCGGTCTCCTCCGCCCATTCGCGCAGGCGCCGCACCTGGTCGCCGAGCCGCTCCCCCGAGATTCCGCCCGGCACTGTCGATCCCGCCGCCGGAGCGAACAGGGCGCCGGGGTCGATATCCACGGGATAGCCGCCGGCGATCTTGTGCTTGCACAGATAGTTCGCGCGTCCCTTGAGCAGGGCGTAGGTGGGAGTGCGCGGCAGGTGCGGGGCGAGCGCCTCCACGAGCCGCGGCAGGTCCTTGCGCACGATCTGCGACTGCAGCGCGATCGTCGCGGTGGAGATCACGACGGGACGCCCCGAGACCAGGGCGTGCCGCAGCGCCGGCACCAGATAGGCGAGGGACTTGCCGGTGCCGGTGCCGGCCTGGACCAGCAGGTGGCGGCCCCCGGACATCGCGAGATCGACTGCCTCGGCCATCGTCTGCTGACCGGGCCGGGAGGTGCCGCCGATCGCCGCGACCGCGGCGTCCATCAGAGTGGACAGCGGGATGTCCCCGGCCGCGGGGGCGGCAGGGTGCTCAGGCGCGGCGGTCATCCCGTCAGGGTATCGGGGAGCCGTGTCCACTCAGGAGGAGGCGCGCAGCTCTGCGGCGAGCGCCTCATCCACCCGGGCGTGCAGGCGGGTGCCCTCCATGAGGTGCTCCTCGGCGAGGACCTCTCCGGTGGTGTGCACGCGGGAGACGAGATCACCTCGCGAGTAGGGCACGACCAGGTCCACCTCGACCGCGGGACGGGGGAGCCGCTCCGCGATCAGCTCGCGCAGCTCCTGGATCCCCTCGCCGGTGCGGGCGGAGACGACCACGCTGTCCTCGACCTGGCTGCGCAGGCGGGCGATGGTCTCGGGCTCGGCGAGATCCGCCTTGTTCAGCACCACCACCTCGGGCACGTCGAAGCCCTCGATCTCGCCGAGGACGGTGCGGACCGCCATGATCTGCCCCTCGGGATCGGGGTGGGAGGCGTCGACCACATGCAGCAGCAGATCGGAGCCGCCCACCTCCTCGAGGGTCGAGCGGAACGCCTCGACCAGCTGGGTGGGCAGATGCCGGGCGAAGCCGACCGTGTCCGCGAAGGTGAACTCGCGTCCGTCGGGCGTGGTCGCGCGGCGGACTGTCGGGTCCAGGGTCGCGAACAGGGCGTTCTCGACCAGGACCCCGGCGCCGGTGAGCCGGTTCAGCAGCGAGGACTTCCCGGCGTTGGTGTAGCCGGCGATCGCGACCGCGGGCACCTGGTGGCGCTGACGGTCGGCGCGCTGCGCCTCGCGTCCCGGTGCCATCGCCTTGATCTCGCGGCGCAGCTTCGCCATGCGGTCGCGGATGCGGCGCCGGTCCAGCTCGATCTTCGTCTCACCGGGACCGCGCGAGCCCATGCCCGCGCCCGCGCCGCCCACCTGGCCACCGGCCTGGCGGGACATCGACTCGCCCCAGCCGCGCAGGCGGGGCAGGAGGTACTCGAGCTGGGCGAGCTCGACCTGCGCCTTGCCCTCACGGGACTTCGCGTGCTGGGCGAAGATGTCGAGGATCAGCGCGGTGCGGTCGATGACCTTCACCTTGACGATGTCCTCGAGGACGCGGCGCTGGCCGGGCCCGAGCTCGCCGTCGGCGATGACCGTGTCCGCGCCGGACGCGGCGACGATGTCGGCGAGCTCGGCGGCCTTGCCCTTGCCGAGGAAGGTCGCGGGGTCGGGATGGGCGCGGCGCTGGAGGATGCCGTCGAGTACCTCGGAACCGGCGGTCTCGGCGAGCGCAGCGAGCTCGCGCAGGCTGATCTCCGCCTCCTCGGCATTGCCGGTGGTGTACAGGCCGGCGAGGACCACGCGCTCCAGGCGCAGCTGGCGGTACTCGACCTCGCTGACGTCCTCGAGCTCGGTGGAGAGCCCGGCGACGCGGCGCAGCGCCTGTCGGTCGGCGAGGTCGAACTGCTCCCCGTCCGTGTCGGAGGTGAAGGTCACGGGGTCCACGGAGGCGTCGCCGCGGGCGAGGATCCGGGCGGTGAGGGGGTCCCTGCGGTGCTCGGGACGGAGCGTGGGCCCCGCGCCGTCGGCCTGCTCCGCTGACCCGGCCTCATCCGTGCTGGTCCCGTCGACAGCGAGGTCGGGTTCGGGATCGGGATGAAAGGCGATGGGCACGATCGGGGCACTCCTTCGGCAGGGGTTCTGTGGAGCGTCCAGGATCCCACGCCCTCTGACGGAGGTCGAGCGATTTTGCGGTGGGCAGAGCGGACGGCGGCTCGCCGAGCGGCGAAGGACGGGTCAGGCTCCGTATCCTGCTCCCGTGGACGAGCACTACTTCACCCCCTCCCCCGCGACCGACGACAGGCGCCACCCGCTCCGGGTGCGCCTGGCCGGTCAGGACCTCGACCTGGTCTCGAGCGCCTCCGTGTTCAGCGGGCATGGCCTGGACAAGGCGACCGCCGTGCTGCTCGCCCGGCTGGACGAGGTCACGGAGCCCCCGGCCGACGGCGACATCCTCGATCTCGGCTGCGGGTGGGGGCCGATCGCGCTCACCGCGGCGCTGCTGCATCCCGAGGCGCGGGTCTGGGCGGTCGATGTCAGCGAGCGCGCCCGTGCGCTGACGGCGGAGAACGCGCGCCGCGCGGGGCTGGAGAACATCACGGTGCTCGCGCCCGAGGAGGTCCCGGCCGATCTGGCGCTGGATGCGATCTGGTCGAACCCGCCGATCCGGATCGGCAAGAGCGCGCTGCACGAGCTGCTGCGCGAGTGGACGGCGCGGCTGCGGCCGACGGGCACGGCCGCCCTCGTGGTCGGCAAGAACCTGGGCGCGGACCCGCTCGCGCGCTGGCTCGGCGAGCAGCTGCCCGAGCGTACGGTCGCGAAGGTCGCGAGCGCGAAGGGGTTCCGGATCCTCGAGATCGGGCCCGAGGACCAGCTAGCCGCCTAGATCAGGGTGGTGCCGTCGGCGACGAGCTGTGCGGGCCCGGTGAGCGTGACTTCCCCGGTCTGCGTCCAGCCGACCTCGAGCCGCCCGCCGGGAACGTCCACGGTCCACGGCTCCCGGCTCTCATCGCCTGCGCGCAGCGCCGCAGCGACCGCGACGGCGGCGACGCCGGTGCCGCAGGAGCGGGTCTCCCCCACTCCGCGCTCGTGCACCCGCATCGCGACATGGCGGGGGCCGCGGGTGCTGACCAGCTCGATGTTCGCGCCGTGGGCCGGCTCGGGGTCCAGGGCGGGGCGGCGGGTGAGGTCGAGCTCCGCCAGGTCCGTGCCCTCGGGCAGGAAGGCGACAGCGTGGGGGTTGCCCATGTCGACGTCGGTCACGGGCAGGCGCAGCCCGGCGATCTCGACCTGCCGGTTCGTCTTCGGGAGCCGGGCGGGGCCCATGCCCACGCGGACGCTCCAGGGCGCGCCGTCGGTGGCGGGGCGGGCGAGGATCTCGACGGCGCGCACCCCGGCGCGGGTCAGCAGTGCAAAGCGGTCGGCGGTGACATGCCCGGCGCGGTGGAGGTGGGCGGCGAGGACTCGCACCCCGTTCCCGCACATCTCGGCGAGGGAGCCATCGGCGTTGCGATAGTCCATGAACCATTCGGGGGCATCCGCGGCGGCGTCCACGCCGGCGGCGCGGGAGCGGACGGCGCGGATCACGCCGTCCCCGCCGATCCCGGCGCGACGGTCGGCGAGCGCGACGACGGTCGCGGCATCGAGGTCGAGGGCACCGTCGGGGTCGTCCAGCAGCACGAAGTCGTTCTCGGTGCCGTGGCCCTTGGTGAAGTGGATGCGCCCGTTCATGGACAAAGAATACGGCCCGCGTTGTTCGGCCAGCCGCTCCGGTTCACGCGTCAGGGTGCGAACGCGCCGCGGTGAGGGCCGCTTCGACAGGGGCGAGCGCTGTCTCGACGAGGTCCGGGGCGGCGGCGTCCAGCCAGGTGACGCGCGGGTCGCGGCGGAACCAGGTGTCCTGTTTGCGGACCAGGCGCCGGGTGCCGACGACGGTCGACTCGATCGCCTCAGCGCAGCTCATCGTGCCATCGAGCACCGCCAGGCCCTGCTCGTAACCGATCGCGCGGCGGGCCGTGCGCCCCTTGTCCAGGCCCTGCTCGCGCAGAGTGCGGATCTCCTCGAGCAGCCCGCGCTCGACCATGCGGTCCACGCGCACGGCGATCCGCTCGTGGAGGACGGGGCGCGGCAGGTTGAGGCCCAGCTGGAGCGTGCCGGGCTCGAGGTACTCGTGGCGCGGGAGGAAGGCGGTGAACGGCTTCCCGGTCAGCTCCCCCACCTCCAGGGCGCGGACGATGCGGCGCGCGTCCTGGGCGCCGATGGTCGCCGCCGCCTCGGAGTCCTTTTCGGCGAGCTCGCGGTGCAGCGTGTCAGTGCCCTCGGTCGCGAGGCGCGCCTCGAGGCGGGTGCGGACGGCGGGGTCGGTGGGTGGGAAGGCGATGTCGTCCACCGCGGCGCGGACGTACAGTCCGGAGCCGCCCACGAGGATCGGGACGCGGCCGCGGGAGCGGATCTGCGCGATCGCGGCGCGGGCCGCGGACTGGTAGGCGGAGACGCTCGCCTCCTCGGTGACGTCGAGGATGTCCAGGAGGTGGTGCGGGATGCCCTGACGCTCCTCGGCGGTGACCTTCGCGGTGCCGATGTCCATGCCGCGGTAGAACTGGAGGGCATCGGCGTTGAGGACCTCGCCGTCCAGCGCGCGGGCGAGTGCGATCGCGAGGTCGGACTTGCCGGTCGCGGTGGCACCGACGACGGCCACCAGCGGAGGGGTCGGGGCGGCGGGCTCGTCCATGCCGGGAATGCTATCGGGACCGGCTGGCAGGACACGGCCGACGGGACACAGCCGACGGGCAAGGCGTGGCCGGGTCGCCGGGATCACGCGTCGCATCCAGCCGGGCCAGCGGCGGAGGGAGTAGGGTGATCCGCGATCCGGACTTCGGATCACCCTGATGTTCGCCCTCTAGCCCCGAGGTGGGAAGTGACTGCACCGAACGAGTCCCCTGTGAATGCGGGAATGGACTCGGCCGACGCTCTGGCCCCGCTGACCCTTGCGCGCGTGGAGGACAGCCTCACGCGGCACGGCTACGCCTTCGTCCTGGACGAGGAGCACCCCGATGTGCTCCGGGCCCGCTTCGACGACTACCGTTTCCAGTTCATGCTCGCCGGCGAGCGCGGCGGCGTGCTGCAGACCCGCGGCCGCTGGAGCCACTCCGTGGACGTCTCCCGCAAGGTCGAGATGGTCAAGCTCTGCAACGAGTGGAACATGAACCGGATCTGGCCCAAGGTCTACGTGCGCCGTGAGTCCGAGGGACTGCTCGGCGTGTACGGCGAGCTGGCCGCGGACTACCGCGCCGGTGCCCTCGACTCCCAGATCGACAGTGCGATCTCCTGCGGCCTGTCCACCGTGATCGCCTTCTTCCACAGCCTCGAGGAGCGGCTCGGCGCCGAGCTCGACGACCTCGAGCGCTGACAGCGGCGGGGATCCTCTCCGCCCCTCCCCCAGACAGCCGACGAGCCGGGGACCTGCGCGATTGCGCCAGGTCCCCGGCTCGTCCGTTTCTGCGAGTTCTCAGGCACGCCGCAGGGAGGGCATGCCGAGAGTGACGGGGCCAGCCGGTGCCGAGGCGCCGGTGCCGCAGGAGCTGCCTGCAACCAGACCGGTGACCCCCGCCTCCCAGGCGTCGCCTGAGCGGGTACGGCGCACCGAGAACAGGTCCCCACCGTCGGCCGCTGAGGCCTCCAGCTGGAGCGCGCTGTCGGCGAGGAGGTAGAACGGGGCCGCGCGGGTCACGGTCGCGGTGACCATGTCGCCGGGGCGCGGACGCTGCGCCTCGGGCAGATCCTCGGGCAGCGCGAAGTGGACCAGGCGATGGTCCCGGGCACGGCCGGAGAGACGGTGCGTCTCCGCATCACGGGTCCCCTCCCCCTCGGCGACGAGGATCTC
>DAHVRS010000395.1 GCA_027322375.1 Brachybacterium sp.
AGGGTGTCGTGGGTTTCGCCGTCGGCCGCGAGTACGTGGCCCGCCACTTCCCCGCCTCCCACAAGCAGCGCATGACCGAGCTGGTCGACGCGCTCATGGACGCCTACCGCGACTCCATCACGAAGCTCGACTGGATGACCCCTGCCACCCGCGAGAAGGCGCTCGCGAAGCTCGAGCTGTTCACGCCCAAGATCGGCTACCCCGAGACGTGGCGCGAGTACGACGGGCTCGAGATCGTCCCCGGCGACCTGGTCGCCACCGCCCGTGCCTCCCGCCGCTTCGAGGCCGCCTTCGAGTACGCGAAGGTGGGCGGGCCCATGGACGAGACCGAGTGGCATATGACCCCGCAGACGGTCAACGCCTACTACAACCCCGGCCGCAACGAGATCGTCTTCCCCGCCGCGATCCTGCAGCCGCCCTTCTTCGACGCGGAGGCCGACGACGCCGTGAACTTCGGCGGCATCGGCGCAGTGATCGGCCACGAGGTGGGCCACGGCTTCGACGACCAGGGCTCGAAGTTCGACGGCCACGGCAACCTCGTCTCCTGGTGGACGCCGGAGGATCGCGAAGCTTTCGATGCCCGCGCCGCGCAGCTCATCGAGCAGTACTCCGGCCTGTCCCCGCGCGCACTGGACGACACCCACCGCGTCAACGGCGCCCTCACCATCGGCGAGAACATCGGCGACCTCGGCGGTCTGTCCATCGCGGTGAAGGCCTATCTCGCGAGCCACTCCGAGGACGAGATCACCCGCGAGCTCGACGGCCTGACCGGCCTGCAGCGCGTTTTCTGGTCCTGGGCGACCGTGTGGCGCGGCCAGAACCGCGACCAGGAGGCGATCCGCCGCCTCGCCGTGGACCCGCACGCACCGATGGAGTTCCGCTGCAACACGGTGGTGGGGCACATCGACGCCTTCCACGAGGCGTTCGACGTCCGCGAGGGCGACGGCATGTACCGCGCCCCCGAGGAGCGGGTGACGATCTGGTGACCGAGGCGGGCGCTGCCTACACGGGGCGTACCCTCCCCTCCTCGGTGGGCTGGACCCGCATCGGGATCACCGTCCTGTGCGGCGTGATCCTCGCGGTGCTCATGCTCCAGCGCGGCTCGACCTGGGCGGCGATCGCCGCGCTCGTGGTCTTCGCGCTGCTGGCGCTGTGGACCTGGATGGGGCAGGCGACCACCTTCACGGTCGACTCCCGCGGCGTGACCTTCCGCCTCGGCGGATTCTTCGCCCGGAAGTCCTGGCCGCTCGCGGAGTTCCGCACGGTCCAGCTGCGTGAGCTGCCTCGCTCCACGGTGGGCGTGACCCTCGGCGGCTACGGCTGGCGGCGCGGCCGCGCCTCCACGCCGAAGCCCGCCGAGCTCACCCCCGTGGGCCGGCGGAAGATCTTCACCCTCGACCAGGTGCAGCAGCCGTACCGGATGGTCGTCACCCGCGAGGGGACGATGGTGGAGATCATCGGCCGCGAGGGCACGAACTGGATCTTCTCCCCCGAGGACCCGCAGGCCGCGGCCGACGCCGTGGACCAGGTGATGCGGGCGCGGCGGTAAATGCTCATCGGCTAGACTGTCGGGGTCGTCCACTGACAGGGGAGCACCACCGCGGTGCTGAGAGTGCGCTCGTGCGCAGACCCTCGAACCTGATCCGGCTCGCACCGGCGTAGGGAGTCGGGAATTCCGTGGGGCGCCACCGGTGGCCCACGCCCCTTCCAGGACATGGGAGGAGCAGAGATGACACGCTTTCGCACCGTCGACCTTCTGGTGACCGTGCTGATCGGCGGCGCCTTCGGGGTGGCGTTCCTCGGCTACGGCCAGCTGTACACCCTGATCGGGCCGCTCACGGCCGCCTTCAAGCCCGCCGAAGGGTTGCTGGCCGGGCTGTGGTTCCTGCCCGCGATGCTCGCCGCGCTCATCGTCCGCAAGCCCGGCGCGGCCCTGCTCGCCGAGCTCGTGGCCGCCGTGCTCTCGATGCTGCTGGGCAGCCAGTGGGGCTGGGGCACCGCGATCTCCGGCCTCATGCAGGGCGGTGGCGTCGAGCTCGCCTTCCTGCTGACCCGCTACCGACGCTTCACCCTCCCCGTCGCGATACTCGGCGGCGTGCTCGCCGCACTGCTCGAGTGGGGCTGGGAGAAGTTCGCCTACTACCAGGAGATGAGCTGGTCCTTCTCCGGCATGATGCTCGTCTTCTTCCTGATCTCCGGGGCGCTGCTGTGCGGTGGGCTGGGCTGGGTCGCGACCCGCGCACTCGTCGCGACCGGGGCTGTGGACTCCCTCGCCGCGGGCCGTGCCGCCGCGCGCGCGGCCGAGGCCTGAGGCGGCAGGCATCACCGACCAGACCCGCAAGGACACCCGCGCCGAGGCGGCGGTGCACATCGAGGGGCTGCGCTGGCGCCCCCTCACCCGCCGTGCGCCGACGATCGACGGTCTGGACCTCGTGATCCCCGCCGGGCAGCGCGTGCTGCTCGCGGGGGCGAGCGGGAGCGGGAAGTCCACCGTGCTGCGGGCCCTGGCCGGCCTGCTGGACCCCGAGGACGGGGAGGGCACGCACCTGCCCGCCCCTCCCCAGCGGCCCGGCGCGCGCGGCCTGCTGCTGCAGGATCCGGCCGACGCGCTGGTCGCGGCGAGCATCGGACGGGATGCCGCCTTCGGACCGGAGAACGCTGCCCGGCCCCGTCCCGAGATCCATGAGCGGGCTGCGCGCGCCCTCGCCGCCGCCCGCTGCGACCTCAACCCCACCCGGGCCCCGCTGGACAGCTCCGGCGGGCAGCAGCAGCGCATCGCGCTCGCGGGCGCGCTCGCCCTGGACCCGGAGCTGCTGCTCCTGGACGAGCCGACGAGCATGCTCGACACCGCGACCGCCGAGGAGGTGCGCGCCGCCGTGCTCGATGCTGCCGACGGCGCCACCCTCGTCGTCGCCGAGCACCGGATCGGGCCGTGGCTGCCGCATGTGGACCGGCTCGTGGTGCTCGGCCCGCAGGCCCGCGTCCTCGCCGACGGGCCGCCCGAAGAATTGCTCACCACGCAGCGGGACGTGCTCGTGGACGCAGGGGTGCTGGTCGAGGAGGAGGACGCGCAGGCACGCGCGCCTCGAGAGGCTGTCGGGGCCCCGGTCGCAGCGCTCGAGGGCGTCACTGTTCCCGCGCGCGGCCTGCACACCCCGCAGGACCTTGCCCTGCACGCTGGGCGGCTCACCGTCCTCTCCGGACCGAGCGGGGCTGGGAAGACCACCCTGCTGCGTGTTCTCACCGGCGCCCTCTCCCCCGCCACCGGCGCCGTGACCCGGCCGGAGCCGTCCCGTCTCGCGCTCGTCCCGCAGGACCCTGAGCACTCCTTCGTCGCCGCGACCGTGCGGGGGGAGGTCCTCGCCTCCCCCTACGCGAAGGACCCGGCCCTCGTCGAGGAGCTTCTGGAACGGGCCGGTCTCGCTGCCCTCGCGGGCGCGCACCCGCACCGCCTCTCCGGCGGGGAGCAGCGCCGCCTCGCGATCGTCGCCGCGCTCGCCCAGCGCCCCGCGCTGCTCGTGCTCGACGAGCCGACTGTCGGGCTCGACGCACGGCGCCGCACCGAGGTGCTCGCCCTGCTGCGCGAGGCCCGCGACCGGGGCTGCGCGGTGCTCGCGGCGAGCCACGACCCGCTCCTGCTGGAGGCGGCCGATGATCTCCGCCGCCTCACCGCCTCCCCCGTCGGCCCCGAGATCCCGCCCGAGCGACGGCTGCCCGCCGATGCGCTGAACCCGCTCACGCTGTGCCTGATCGGGATCCTCGCGGCGGCCGGGTCCTTCGCAGTGCAGACCTGGCAGGGCGGGCTGCTCGCCCTGCTGCCCACGCTGCTGCTCGCCCCGTTCGCGGTGCGCAGCCTGCGCGGGGCAGCGCTGCGCATGGCCCCGATCCTGCTCTCCGCTGCGGGCCTCGCCTGGACCACGGCGCTGCTGGGCGAGGCACCGTCCCTGTCCTGCGAGTCGTGGCTCGTGGGGCTCAAGGAGGCCGCGCGGATCACCGCCTTCGTCGCCCCGGGTGTGCTCGCGCTCGGTTCTGTCCGCCCCACCCCGCTCGGCGACGCGCTCGCGCAGCGCCTGCATCTGCCGGCCCGGCCCGTCGCCGCCGCCGTCCTCGCGCTCGTGCGCGTGGGGCACCTGGGCCGGCAGTGGTCCACGATCCTCGAGACGCGGGTGCGGCGCGGCCTCGGCACGCCCCGCTCCCCGCGCCTGCTCGCCGGCGCGACGCTGGCCCTGCTCGTGGACACGCTGCGCGGCGCCGAGCAGCAGGCCCTCGCGATGGATGCGCGCGGCTTCGCGACCGCGCAGCAGCGCACCTGGGCGGAGCCCAGCCCCTTCGGCCGCGCGGACCTCGTCGGGCTCGCGATCGCGGTGCTGATGCTGGTGTGGCCGCCCGTAGCTGAGATGCTCACGTGACGAGGAGAGTCCCCGTCGTCGTACCCTGGAACGATGACCGATGAGAACCTTGATCCTGCCCTGATCGAGCTCGCGCACACGCTCCTGGACGCCGCCCGGCAGGGCGATGCGGAGACCGTGCGCGCTTTCCTGGACCAGGGCGCGCCCGCTGATCTGCGCGACGCCGCCGGGAACTCCCCGCTCATGCTCGCCGCGTATCACGGGCACGCGGCCCTGGTCACCGAGCTCGCCGAGCGCGGCGCCGACGTGGACCTGCTGAACGAGCGCGGCCAGTCCCCGCTCGCCGGCGCCGCGTTCAAGGGATACACCGACGTCGCGCAGGCACTGCTCGCCGCGGGCGCGGATCCGGAGGCGGGCGAGCCGAACGCGCTCGCGACCGCCCGCTACTTCGCGCGCGAGGAGATCGCGGCGCTCATCGAGAAGTCTCAGGCCTGAGCTGCGGGCCGGCGCACCATCGCGACGTGCTCGATCCCGGCCTCCATGAACATCCCGCCCACGGTCTCGAAGCCCATCGAGGCGTACCACTGCTCGAGATAGGCCTGGGCGTCGAGGTGGACCTCGGCACCCGGGGCGCTCGTGCGAGCGTGCTCGAGCGCGGCGGTCATGAGGTGCCGGCCGTGGCCGCCACGGCGCTGGTCGGCGCGCACCGCGACCCGCCCGATCCGCACCGTGCCGTCGGCCTCGCGCAGCACGCGCAGGTGAGCGATCGGCTCCCCTCCCGCTTCCGCCCACATCAGCTCGGTGGTCGGCTCGAGCTCGCGCCCGTCGAGGTCCGCGTCGGTCGCGCCCTGCTCCATCGTGAACACGTCCTGGCGCAGCTTCGTGAGCAGGTACAGGGTGCGGGCGGGGATGTCGTCGAGGACGGCGCGGCGGATCACGATCTGGTCGGGCATGAGCGTCAGGGTACTGCCGGGCGGGCCCGGTGCGCGGTCTCGACCAGGCGCTCCATCGCCGCTGCCCAGTGCTCGGCCATGACCGGGCCGCCATGCCCCTCCTCCTCGACGACGATCAGCTCGCTGCCGGGCCAGGCGCGGTGCAGCTCCCAGGCGGTGCGCACCGGGCCGGACACATCGCGTCGGCCGTGGATCAGCACCCCGGGAATCCCCTCGAGCCGGCCCGCTCCGCCGAGGAGGCCCGTGCCGGGGGCAGCACCGTAGGGGACGGCCCAGTCGGCGACGAAGCCGTCGTGCGCCCAGACATGGGTGACCTGCCGCGCGAAGCCGCGCGCGTATTCGGTCACCGGCGCGCCGGTGGCGTCGGCGCGGGGCAGTGCCGGCCCCCCACCGCCGATCCCGATGTGCGCGTGCTCCCACGCCATCCAGGCGCGGGTCGCGGTATCGACGAGCTGCCGGTCCTCGCTGGTGAGCATCCGCCGGTAGGCCTCCACGAGCCGCAGCCGCCCGGGCGAGCGGTCGTGTCGGTCGAAGCCGGCCCGCTGCTCAGCGAGCGCGGCGAGCGCGTCCCACGCCTCGGGGTACAGGGCACCGACGCCCTCGGTGATCCAGTCGACCTCCCTGCGCGAGGTGGTCGTCACCGCGAAGAGCACGACGCCGAGCACCCGTTCGGGATGCGCCTCGGCGTAGGCGAGGGCGAGGGTACTGCCCCAGGAGACGCCCTGCACGATCCACGCCTCGATCCCGAGGTGCTCGCGCAGCGCCTCGAGATCGGCGACGAGATCCGCGGTGGTGATCCCGGTGAGATCCACCGGGCCGGGCTCTCCGGCGTGCGGGGTCGACTCCCCGCTGCCGCGCTGGGACAGGGAGATCATGCGGGTGCGGTCCGCCGGGGCGTTCCGGCGGTGACCCGCGGTGAGACGCCCGCCGGGCCCGCCGTGGAGGTAGAGGGCGGGCACCCCGTCCGGGGCGCCCGCCTCCTCCCAGTGGATCTCGTGCCCGCCGCACACGGCGAGGCGCCCGCTCGCGGTGACCGGCGGCGGGGAGACGCTCATCGCGCGAGCGCCCAGGGCGCGGCGGGGTTCTCCCGGGTCCAGTTCGCTCGGCGGCTGCGGGCCGTCTGGCAGCGCGGGCACCAGAAGACGGTCCGCGCCGCAATCTCGCCGAAGCGGATCGTGGTCCCGCACAGCCGGCAAGGCAGGGACTGGCGGTGGTAGACGTAGAACGACTCCTCGCGCGGGACCACGTCCGGGTCCTCATCCCCGTTCTGGCGGGTGCCGCGGGAGCGCTCCACGATCCGCGCCTCGATGTGGCGGTGCTCGGGCTGGGTGGTGACGATCCGTCCGGTGCGCGCCCCGTAGGTCATGAGCGCGACCAGGTCCTCCCACATCTCCTCGCACATCCCGGCGGTGAGGTCCCTGCCGGGGACGAAGGGATCCAGCCGTGCCCGGAACAGCAGCTCGGCGCGGTAGATGTTGCCGATCCCGGCCACGACGGCCTGGTTCATCAGCAGCGCCCCGATCGTGGTGCGTGAGCGGCGCACCTTCTCCACGAAACGGCGCCGCGCGGAACCGTCCGGGTCAGGGCGCAGCGGATCCGGTCCCAGCCGGTCCAGCACGCTCTGCCGCCCCTCGGCGTCCATCACCTCGCAGGCGGTGGGGCCGGTGAGGTCGGCGAGTCCGCGCGGGCCCACGATCCGCAGCCGGACCGTCTCGCGCGGGACGATCCGGCGCCAGTCGACGCTCTCGTCCAACCCCTCCTCCTGCTCGCCGATCCGCAGGCGCGGTGCGCCGATCGCGTGCGCGTCGACGAAGCCGGGCTCGCCCGCGAAGGTCCAGGAGCCGTACAGGCCCAGGTGGACGTGGACGTGCCGGAGCGCGGGGCTGTCCAGGTCGACGTCGGCCGTGGGCGCGAAGGGCAGGAAGAGATGCTTCCCCACCGCCTCCGCGCCCAGCAGCACGGCGCCGTCGAGCTGGGCCGCGTCGGAGAAGCGTCCCTGCGGGCTCGAGGCGCGGACCCGCTGCCCGCCGAAGCCGCGGTCGAACGCTGCGGCGAGCCGGTGGACGGTGTGGCCCTCGGGCATCAGCGCGCGTCGGCGCCGGTGCCCTGGCCCTCCGTGTAGCCGCCGGTGGTCTCGTAGCGGGCGACGAGGTCGATGCGGCGCTGGTGGCGCTCCTCGCCGGAGAACGGCTCGGCGAGGAACAGGTCGATGAGCGCCTCGAGCTCCTCCTCGGAGTGCTGGCGCGCACCCACGGAGATGACGTTCGCGTCGTTGTGCTCACGGGCCAGGCGCGCAGTGTCCTCGTTCCACACGAGCGCGGCACGGACCCCGCGGACCTTGTTCGCGGCGATCTGCTCACCGTTGCCGGAGCCGCCGATCACGATGCCGAGCGAGCCGGGCTGGGCGACGACCGCCTCACCCACGTCGGTGCAGAAGGGCGGGTAGTCGTCGACGGCGTCGTACTCGTGGGCGCCGTGGTCGGTGACCTCGTGGCCCTTTCCGCGCAGCGCCGCCACCAGGCGGTTCTTGAGCTCGAATCCGGCGTGGTCGGTGCCGATGTGCACGCGCATAACGTTGGGGTCTTCCTGTCGAGGATGGTGTGGGTGAAGCAGAAGAAGCGGGTGGTGAGCGGGGCTCAGCTGAAGTCGACGCCGCCGGTGCGGGAGCGCTTCAGCTCGTAGAAGCCGTTGATCGAGGCGAGGGTCG
This sequence comes from Brachybacterium sp., assembly GCA_027322375.1. Classification (GTDB taxonomy): domain Bacteria; phylum Actinomycetota; class Actinomycetes; order Actinomycetales; family Dermabacteraceae; genus Brachybacterium. Next base: position 8,010 of record DAHVRS010000395.1, read on the forward strand.
CGAGCGCGTCGAGCAGCTTCCCGGCGTCCTCGCCCTTCGGGGCCGGGGACACGACGGGGCCGAAGTAGGCGGTGCCCTCGCCGAAGGAGATCACCGGGGTGCCCACGTCGGAGCCCACCAGCGAGATCGCGCCCTCGTGGGAGGCGCGCAGTGCGACGTCGGTCTCATCGCCGGCGACCGGCGAGTAGGCGTCGATCAGCTCGGCGGGCAGGCCTGCGTCCGCGAGCGCGGCGACAGCGGTCGCGCGGCGGTCATCCTTCTGGCCGCCCACGTGGTAGCGCTCGCCCCACGCGGTGTACCAGCGGGCGAACGCCTCGTTGCCCTCAGCGCGGGAGATCGCGACCGCGAGGCGGGCCGGGCCCCAGGAGTCATCGAGCATCGCCCGGTAGCCGGAGTCCAGGTCACGGCCCTCGTTGAGCACGGACAGGGACATCACCGAGTAGACGGGTTCGACCTCGCGCACCTCCGCGGCGTGCAGCAGCCAGCGGCTGGTCATCCACGCGTAGGGGCAGACAGGATCGACGAACAGCTCCACACGACGGGGGCTCATGGACTCTCCTCAGGTCGGGACGGGCGGAGGCACCATCATCTCATCGGAGCGGGAAGGGCGAGTAGCGCCGGTCACGGCGTGCGAAAACACATTGCACCC